>QMND01000139.1 GCA_003647605.1 Candidatus Shapirobacteria bacterium
AATAGCTGGAGAAGAGCCCGAACACCCTTGAGCGTCTTCATGTCAAGACGCACACCCCACTGCATAAAACAACATATTAGATGTGGAGCCCACTGAAAATCAAAAACGTCATTCAGTTTATTCAAAAATTGATTAGTATATACTATATATCGAGTGGTAAGATCCTGTATATTCCTATCTGGCCTCATTGCCGCAAGCGAGCCAATGCCATCGACCAGATCATCAACTTTTCCAGAAAAATCAGCTGAAAAATATTTCCACAGATCTTCAAGACTCTTTGCATCAACTCTCCCTTGGGCGACCTCTCTTCTTGCGCTCCACGGGATATATGCTGGATCTGGAAACATATCAAGATAATTATCTGCAAAATTAAGTATCTGCATTATCTGGTAATCATGTTCATTCCACGATACAGCATTATTGAGCCATCTATTTAGATATCGCTGTTCCCAATTATCACTTGCAACAGCATTTGATGCATACTCAGCATATCCGCCAAGTATGGCATCATGAACAATCACAGAATCTGAACTACTATCTCCGGTAGAATTGTTTACTAGATAATCTAGCGTGATCTTACTATTAGCATATTCACGTTCTTTCAATAGCTCGTCGTATAATTTATAAGATATAAATTCACCATTACTAGCAGGATCAATATCTATAATGGATTTCGCAAGCTCAGGCTGTTGTGCTGGATCTACTGGTATCGTGAGCTTTGCTGACAAGTATTCTATCTTATCCTCAAGTTTCTTTGATTTACTTTGAATATCTTGCAATATCGATATAAGCTCTTCCGGTGTATGCGCGGTAGCTTCTATGTCTGGATTCTTTTCCTTCAAATAATCCTCAAGACTCGTCTTACTTTCAGACACCGCCACAACACGCTCTTTGAGCCAATCTATATTAGCCTGATATCCTATCTTTGAAGATTCAGATTTTTTTAATGCCATTTTTCTCCCCTAAAGAGAGGTGCGCCGCTGATAGAAAGTAGGGGGGAGAGACTCGCTACCAGCGGTTCTCCTGATTGAGGAGACGGACGACATCCTGCGCACCATTAAAAAGTTGCCCTGCCTTCTCTTCGAGACATGCTTCTAAGTCTCTTCAGTTGGCCAACAGTAGAGTGGGACTTCTTCCCCTCGACTTTTCTATTTCTTGCTCTCATAAAGTCCAAAGTACTTCTAGCTGTTGTCTCTGAAAACATATGCTTACCAAACCATCGCGGAGTTACCCTAGCCCTATTGCGACGCTCTTCGTCTTTCTTGGTTTTGCTGATTTTAAAATCTCTATCAAGACGTTCGCCAAATCTTCCGGCAATACCAATAGATGCGATACGTCCTTGCTTAGCTATATCGCTAAACTCCATGGTAGCAGCTAAAATAGATAACATCCAGGCAACTATTGCGTGATCATTCTCTTCACTATATATCGGCTGGCCCAGGGCAGTTGTTCTTATAACAGTATAATCTCTTATCTGCCCCACAAGCCCATTTTTTATGTCCTCAGACTCGGGGAGTATTACCTGGCCATCTTCCATCCTTCTTGCGGCAAGGTTCACAATGAATGGCTTCATGTGTTTTTTTACTATCTGCTTGGTAACGGGATCTCTAATTTCCATCCTATCACCAAAGTATATTCCTTTAACCTTATTAGCAAGACCGGTTTTTGGATTCTCTAACCCATACTTCCTAAGCATCTCTATCTGAGTAGCACCATATCCTGTATCAACATATATACAACTAGGGTTCCATTTATCATTCAATCTAATAATTTCTTCGCATGACCTTACTTGAGTGAACTCTTCTTGCGTTATAACAGTTTTCTGGACGACCTTAAACGCCCCCCTGCCAGCATTAAGCTCTTTATTCCATTCAGTAACAATAATACATGTTCCGTTTCCTGCGGCATTCCAATCAACCCCTATAGTATATATGGAGCCTGATTGCTTTCTTACCCTAGCAAGGTCATAAGATTGCAGAGAAGCATCCACAAACTTCTTAAGAAACACTCCCTCTGCTATGTCGCCAAACTCAGCCTCGAACTCGTGCTTATATCCTACGTCAGAATATTGGGCTCTCTCCAATCTTTCTGTATGAGCATTCCATGACGGGGATACACTAGACGGAAAGTGAAACTCCTTATAACCAAGCTGTGTATCTGTGCAAAATCTCCAAAACATTTCTCGCTTACCAGTAGGCGTGGATGATGCCCATATAAGAACATCTGGTCTTGAAGCCTGGATAGCAAGAATAACCTCAAAGTCACCTGGGCTCAGGTAGTCTGCCTCATCTATAAGGATCATGTGGGCATCCTGACCACGAATACCAGTCGATTTACTCCCAGTCCTGGTACCGGAAGTAAAACCAAGTATCTTAGACCCATTATGAAACTCTACTCTATATGGATTCTTCGTATTTCTTTTAATTGACGCAGAAAGAGATTCACTTTTGCCAAGAAACAGATCTAGCTTATCAAATATAAGGCCAACCTGGTTTTTGTACGGCGCGATAACAAGAACTGTAACTCCTTCGTGAGTATATGCGTAATGAAGCATATTTATAGATATTGCTTCAGTATTATGCTCTATAACATCTGTAACTATCGTGTTATATTTCTCTACATACACAGAAACCGTTGGTAATTTACCGATATATTCTACAGATTTTACAGATGACCACCCAATGGCTTCATTTTTAAACTCATAAAAAGATATATGTAGGTCATCTAACGCTTTATTTAATACTCTCTTGTTTGGCCCGTATTCAGGTCTAAGACCATATCTATTTCTAAGGACTGTTTTTTCTTTTTTATTAAAATGGCCCCAAACTTCTTTCCCATAATTATCAAATTTCCTTGTGGAATAATTGTGGTTTGCATACCTAACATACAATCTCTCTACCGAATCCTCCTTAGAGAATATATTTATATTATTTCTAAAATTTATTATGGATTCTCTATCAGTAATATTAATTTCTGATGCCACAAAAATCTTATCGCCAAATTTAACTTTCCTAGACCTTCTTCTTGACCTTATACCAAGTCTAAGAAGTAATTCAAAAACATCATCTATCAACCTTCTGTTAACAG
>QMND01000140.1 GCA_003647605.1 Candidatus Shapirobacteria bacterium
AGAACTTTGAGACATGCCTTCTTTTTCTTCATCTTCTGTATGTTAGCCGTTCCCTTAGATTATTTACTCTACTTATTTAGTGAATTCCCCTATCTGCCTTCAACCCTAAAGGAAAGCCTTGCTACCAACTTGTTTACGCTCGGAATCATGCTCATCGGTTTGGGACTCGGAGGCACACTCCAACTCATGTCCTCAAAAGAGGGTAAAAAATGAAGGGTAAAGTTGGCGTTTTCCGTGAACGTAAAGATTGTGTTTTGCGTATTCGAGTTTCGCGGCGCGTAATGATGGAGTTGCGGCGCATAGCTAAAAGAAAGGGAAGGTATGTCAGCGAGCTTGTGCGCCGCGAAATCTATGAAATGTTAAGACGGGAGAAAAAAGAAAATGTCCTACACTAAAGATAATAATAATGATAAAGAAGAATATACGTATACGTATATACGTATACGTGGACTAAACAATAGTTCTAATTCTAAAAGACGTAGGACAAAACTGACCCTCTACGTTCCTTCGGAATTTGCCGGCGTAATTGACAAGCTGGAAGAAATAGTTAAGAGAGAAGGAAAAAGCATAAGCCGACTATTTCTTGATTGGGCTGAACGTTATGTTAGACTGCATTCTCCCGGCAATCCTCAGCAGACATTGGATACAATTATTAAGCAAGGGAAGCCCTATCGGGCGCCGAAACAATGCATTATTTGCGGCCGTCCCGCCACAAGAAAGGCGTTAACATATAATGAAGAGTGGGTTCCTCTCTGCAAGTTTTGTCTTGCAAAAAACAAGCACTACATAAGAAGTCACGTTCCAATCGAAAAACAAACGGGGGAAAAACCATGATTTTGGTTAAGCGTGAAGTTTTAGAGAAACTGTTTTCTGATCCGGTTTGGAGCGTTAAGGCTGCAAAAGCTAAAACACTGGAAGAATTTGCTCGTGTTCTAATTGAATTTGGTAGAATTCACGGTTACAAAATCAAAAATTTAAAGGAGGGAGGTGAGAAAGCGTGAATCGGAAAGTTATTTATTTGCTTTCAGCAGTTACAATTGCAAGTCTTGTCAGCGCTGTTTTGGCGGCTGTAAGCCTACTCTACGAGATGCCTATGACCGCCACCGTAACAGAAACAGCAAGCCTAAACCTCTACGTTGACGGCTCCGCTTGGACCAACGGCACAGTAATTGACTGGGGCACTGTTGAAGCTGGAAAAACCTATACGAAAAGCCTGGACATCAAGAACACTGGAAATGTAGCCGTGCAAGTCTGGATTACTGTGGAAGGCCTGCCGACCGGCTGGAGCCTCAGCTATGACCAGCAAAACAGCATTGTTCAGCCTGGCAGCTGGCTCAACGGAACATTAACCTTAACTGTGCCAGAAGGAGCTGCAAGCACCACTTACAGCTGGACGGCCTATCTACATGTAAGCAGTTAATCCCAAATCTTCTTTCTCTTTATTTTTGCCTCTTTCCTCTTTTTCTTCTTTCGCCATTTCGGCATTTTACCGCTTGACTTGGGCCAGCTTGGCAATTTAAGCATAAACTCAACCTTTCTGGCAATCAGCTTTCTTTCGCGCCGAAGCCACTTTGGCAAGCTTAAACTCTTCAATTTTCGGCTGCTGAAAACCTTGCTGGCAAAGGACATTCTTGGCTTACGCCGCAAACTTCCATAAATGCTGGTCGCTCCTATAACAGCGACTATGATGATTATGCCAGTTAGGGCTGTAAGATTTATTGTAGGTTGAGGCGTAGGCGATATTGGCTGAGGCTGCGGCGTCGGTGAAGGTATGGGAGTGGGAGTTATAGGTATGCTTGGAGGGCCAAAAGTTACCGTTAAGCCCGTTATCAAATCAACCATTATATTCCATGATAATACTACGATGTAGGCGGCTCCCTTTGCTGCTGCTATGTAGAAGTCGGCTGGAATGTTGAGGCTTAGAGGAAGCGTTGCGTTCCATGCTGTGTCCGTGCCAAGGCTGACTGGAATGTTCAAGTTAAAAATGTTATGGAATTGACTGTTCGTTGTGAGGCTTAACATAACATTGATTGGGAACTGTAGGTTTACATATTGGGTTATAGCTCCAATATTAGCAAAGACAGACATGACTAATGGAATGTTGAAGGTTAAAGGCACATTATAAGCGGCGCTTGTTTTCGCACTGCTAAAGGTTACTGGAAAACTCCATGAAAGAACTGTATGAAAGGCTGATTGCGTGTTTAATGTGAAAACAGGATTTATAGGAAGGATTAAATCCGTAAGCCAGCCGTGACTTACATCGAGACTGAAGCCTACTGGCAAATTGAAGATTGAAGCAACTGTAGCGTTCCACGCTGGAATAACGCCGAAGCTAATTAACGGCTGAAAGATGAGAGATATAGCTGTCTCCCAGTTTGGAGAAACAGTAAACTCCGAAGAAACCGGCAATTCCGACCAAACATTAAAATCTGCTTTTTGGCTTAAGTCAAAAGTTACGGAAGGCTGGAAGGTTGATAGCAGACGGAAATGGCTGAGACAATAAAAACCGAATGACGGAGCCACTGAAAAGTTAAGGTTAAGCTCATAATGCATCCCCAACTGCAAATACTGAACGCTCGTGTTGCCTATGTTTCCATAGGTGTCGTTGGCTATAATATACCATGCTATCACTATGCCATACTGGTTTGGAAGCACCCTTGTAAAATTGGACCATGCTTCAGTTGTTTGAGATGGAAAGGCTATGGAGCCGTTCTGCTCCATTACGCCTGAAGCATTCCAATAGAATGTGGCTGTATCAAGATGGCTGCCTGAAACCGTCCAGTAAGCATGAAATGTGCATTGTTCATTCGGTTTATTGTTGGATGCCCCTATACTGCTTGGTAATGGTGGAATACTTGGAGGGTATCTTTCTCCCGTGAAGGGATTACCAAAACGTACGTATAGCTCGTTAAAAGTGTTAATGGTTGTATTTTCAAATTGGAAGTTTTTATAAATTGTAAAGAGGCTGACAGTTTTAGAATCAGAGTACACTCCAAGGGTTATTGCATCTATGATTTTTGCCCAGCCATAAACACCTTTATGGTTCGTGCTTGTGCTTTCATACAATTTAAGATAGCTCTCATA
>QMND01000141.1 GCA_003647605.1 Candidatus Shapirobacteria bacterium
ATTAAAATCTGAGAGTAATTTATTGGCAGGTATCTTTGATAAAAGATTTGAATATTTTGATATTTTTAGTAAGGTTAAATCTTTATTTCCAGATGGGGTTAAGTTAGACTCTTTTGAGCTGGAAGGTAAGAGAAGTTTTGTTTTGAATGGGAGTACAATTGATTTGAAGTCTTTGGATAAGGTCGAGGAAATGGTGGCAGATATAGAGAGAGGTAAAAACAAAGATTTTAGAAGGGTTAAATTAATGTCCGTTGATGTAGAAGATGGACATTGGAATTTTAAAATGGAGGCATTTTTGAGATGAAAATAACGGATGATAAAATTTTTGGTTTGGAAGTGGAAATATATAAGTTGTTTTGGCCAATTTTAGTTTTTTTGATTTTTTTCTTTTTAAGTTTGAAATTTATTATTTTACCCAAGACTGAGGAGATAGGGGGTTTAAACAAGAAGTTAAAAAAAATTAAAATAGAGAGTCGAGATTTACAAAACAAGTTGTCTTATTTGCAAGGAGAGGACGAAGAATTATTATCTAAAAGGATATCTTTGTTAGAAATGGCCTTACCAAAAGAGAAAAATATTTATTTTTTGGTAAATGTAATCGACCAAATTGCAAGGAATTACTCTTTTAGCACTGATAGTTTTTCTATTTCTCCTGGTAATGTGGGCAAAGAACTTATTGATGAAAAAAAGTCTGAGTTAAAAAAGAGAAGTTTTAAGTTAAAAGAAGTGCCCTTTAGTGTGGTTCTATATGGTCCTTTTGATAGATATTTGGATTTTTTGAAAGGTATAGAAAGAACTTTGCCAATTTTAGTAATTAATAAGTTTGAGATGTTGAATAAAGGAATGGTGGTAAAAATGAAATTAAATATATCTACTTTTTCAGTTGAGAAAAATGGGTCTTTTCCTAAAGAAATTTCTTTGAAGGATTTTAGGTTGTCGAAAGACGAACAGGTTTTGTTTGAGAAATTGGATGATTTTAATAATTTGGGTTTTGTAAATCGAGGAGTGGGATCTTCGGATTTTGTTAGCTATGATCGATCTGATTTGTTTGGTCACTAACTTGGATGTTGAATTTTTGTTGAGGATAGGCAGAGGACATTAAGGTGCGGATGGCTTTGATAATTTTTCCACCCTTACCGATGATTTGACCCATAAATTCAGAAGGAGCGGTTATTTGAAAGGTGGTAATACCTTGAATGGGTGTATCTGAAAGTTGAGATATTTGAATATCTTTAGATTGAGAAATAATGGAATTTAGGATATAGGTAAGAGTTTCTATGGGTGTGTTCATAATTATTTTTCTTTCTTAATTTCTGTTTTTGTTTCAGATGGGGTTTTTTCTTTGGTGGGGCTTTCCTTTTTTTTGTCTCTATTTTTTTTCTTTTTAGGATATTTTTTAGGATCAAGCAAACGATTGACACCAAGGGATATTTGGGCTCCTTGCTTAATCCATTTATCCATTTTTTCTTTGTTTATTTTGAGGACTTTGGTTTGAGGGGTGTAATAACCCAAGTCTTCAACAAAGCGACCGTTAGCTTTGGTTCTTCTCTCGGCTACAACAATCCTAAAGGTTCTTTGGTGTTTTTTCCCTTTTGGAAATAATCTAATTCTTAACATGGTGGGTATTATAGCATGAAATAATGATTAATTAGGAGAGTGTAAATTTTTGAATGGCTTTTAAAGAGGCGTCTTCTTGGGCTAGTCTTTTTGATTTACCGTTACCTTCGGCTATTTTATCTTTATTTAGATAGACGGCCACTTGAAAATTCTTTTGATGATCTGGACCAGTTTCTTTGATGGTTTGATAAACGGGGGTTATATTCCTTTGTTTTTGGGCTATTTCTTGAAAAAGGCTTTTGGGGTCTTTGTAAACTTTGCGTTTGGCTAACTTTTTGATGGTGGGAAGAAGAAAGGTTTGAAGGAATTTATTGACAGCTGATTGTCCCCTATCTAAATAAATAGCGCCTAAAACGGCTTCAAAGGTATCGGCTAGAATGGACTGATTGGATTGACCATGGTTTTTGGTTTCGCCTCGGCTAAGGAATAAATATTGACCTAGATTGAGTTGAGAGGCTAGTTTAGCTAAAGTGCCAGTGCAAACGGCTAAGGCGCGTAGGTTGGTCAATTTACCTTCTGGATAATTAGGGAAAAGATCAAATATGGTTTTGGATGTCCACAGTTCCAAAACGGCGTCGCCTAAAAATTCATATCTTTCATTAGAATGGAGTTGATTTTGGTGAGATTCGTTGAGATAAGAGCGATGAATTAGGGCTTGACGAAGTTTTTCAATGTCTTTGAAATTAGTCTTTAATTTTTTTTGAAGTTGATTTAGATTTGGCATTTTTGTCTTTGGGTCGGCTAAAAGATAGAGCGGTAGCTAGAACACCGTTGATAAAGGAGGCTGAAGATTGAGCACTAAATTGTTTGGCGATTTCGATAGCCTCGTTAATTATAACTTTAGTAGGAATTTTCTTTTTGTAAAGTAGTTCCCAGATAGCAGTTCGCAGAATGGCTAGGTCGACCTTGTTGATTTGAGTCAATGGCCATTTAGGGGCGGATTTGGCGATAATTTTGTCTATTTTTGGTAATTTAGGGGTGATTTTAAAAATGAGTTTGGGTTTATTTGAGGGCTGAAATTGCCAAGCAAACAATTGTTTCATTATTTTTAGACGACGGAGATGACGGGGGTCTTGTTTTTTTTTCACCACTGTTTACAGTTAGGACATTGAAAACCTGCTAATTTAGGTTGTTTACAATGTTTACATAAAACTGTTTTTTCCAGTTTGATAGAATTTTTTTGAGAGGCTCGGCGTCTGTTTTGTCGACGAGAGCTCGGTTTGCGTTTAGGTAGTGCTGCCATGGGAGTTATTATAACAGACTAGGAAAAAAAAGAAAGAAAAAAGAGGTTACACTTAAAATATTGAAGTTTAGAGGATTGATAACTAGTTTTATTTTTATGAAAAAGCGGATAGAAGCCAAAGGAGTTTTGGTAATTTTGGGGACACATAGGTTAGTTTTGGCAAAAAAAGCGGTGGAGGTTTATAGGTGGGGTTGGTCAACAAAGGTGGTTGTAACTGGTGG
>QMND01000142.1 GCA_003647605.1 Candidatus Shapirobacteria bacterium
AAATATTAATGTGTAAGTTAGTAATGAATGAATATTCAATCAGTGCTTTTTTATGCCTAAAAATAGCTTGAAGATATAAATATCCTCAAACCAGAAAGGAGGCAAAAATTATGTCTAAACTGGTAAAACCTCATGGTGGGGGAGAATTAAAACCTTTATTACTTGAAGGTGAAGCCCTCGAAGAAGAAAAGAAAAAGGCAGAAACTCTTAAAAAAGTGCCTATAACCTCACGGGAAGCTGGGGATATTCTAATGATGGGAATCGGTGCTTTTACTCCATTAGAAGGATTTATGGGATATGATGACTGGAAGGGTGTCTGCGATGATTACAAGATGACCAACGGAGTGTTCTGGCCAATTCCTATTACCCTATCCGCTACTAAGGAGACAGCAGATAGCATCTCTAATGGAGAAGAAATAGCTCTTCTTGATACTGAAAATGATGTAATACTTGCCACAATGAAGGTAACCGAAAAATACACTATTGATAAGGTGCATGAATGTAAACAGGTCTTCAGAACTGATGATACCGAACACCCTGGAGTGGCTAAAGTAATGGCTCAGGGAGAAATAAACCTGGCTGGTCCAATCAAAGTAATTAGTGAAAGTTATTTCCCCACCGAATTTAAGGGTCTTTATCAAAGACCTGCTGAAGCAAGGAAAATTTTCGAAGAGAAAGGCTGGAGTACAGTAGCTGCCTTACAACTTCGTAACCCCATGCATAGATCGCATGAATATCTCGCCAAGATTGCTATTGAGGTCTGTGATGGGGTTTATATTCATCAACTTTTAGGAAAGTTGAAACCAGGCGACATTCCGGCTGATGTGCGGGTGAAGGCGATTCAGGTACTGGTAGATAACTACTTTGTTAAGGATACCTGTGTACAGGGTGGTTATCCCATGGAGATGCGTTACGCTGGTCCCCGAGAAGCCCTTCTCCACGCCTGTTTTCGACAGAATTATGGATGTAGTCACCTGATCGTTGGACGTGACCATGCAGGTGTCGGCGATTATTATGGCCCATTTGATGCCCAGAAAATATTTCACGAAATCCCCGAAGATGCTCTCTTGTTAAAACCCCTTCCCATTGATTGGACTTTTTATTGCCGCAAATGTGATGGAATGGCTTCCATGAGAACTTGTCCCCATGGTAAAGAAGATCGGGTCATCCTGAGTGGGACTATGGTGAGAAAGACCCTTTCTGAAGGTGGGGAATTAGACCCTCACTTTTCCCGCCCCGAAGTCCTTGAGGTTTTAAAAGAATATTATCAGGGACTAGAAGAAAAGGTGGAGATTAAACTCCACGGTGCGGCAACAGGTGAAATTAAAAAATAAATCTGCAAGTTTGAGTTAAGAAAAGTCTTGTTTCTCAAATTACTGAGGAAAGGAGGTGGTGATGTTTTTGTGATTTGAATTTTAATTCTTTTGGATGAAAAAGAGGGTATAAAACTTTTTTAAGTAGGAGGTAAAACCTATGCCAAGTTTTGTGATAATGGAAAAATGTGATGGGTGCAAAGGGCAGGATAAAACTGCTTGTCAGTATATCTGCCCCAATGATTTGATGGTGTTAAATACTGAAACCATGAAAGCTTACAATCGAGATCCCCAGATGTGCTGGGAATGTTATAACTGTGTAAAGATTTGTCCCCAACAGGCAGTAGACATCCGGGGTTATGCTGATTTTATTCCTTTGGGAGCATCAGTTACTCCTCTGCGGGGATCAGAAGACATTATGTGGACGATTAAATTCAGAAACGGCATGCTCAAACGCTTTAAGTTCCCCATACGGACTACACCGGAAGGATCGGCTGATCCTCTCGGAGGATTCGATGAAGGTCCTGGGGACCTTAAAGGTGTTGAGCTTATGACCGAGCCAGCATCTTTAGGCTGTGATGTTCCTAAAAAGTAAGTTAATAAAAGGAGGTAATAAATATGGCAAATTTCGAAACTGTTGAAGTAACCACTGATCTTTTGATTCTCGGTGGTGGCATGGCTGCCTGTGGGGCTGCCGTTGAGGCTGCCTACTGGGCAAAAAAGAATGGTGTTAAAGTAGTTGTGGTTGATAAAGCAGCCACAGATAGAAGTGGTGCCGTAGCTATGGGCCTTTCTGCCATCAATGAATATATCGGCATAGCTGAGGGTGACAACACTCCTGATGATTACGTTGACTATGTCCGGCAGGATCTGATGGGGGTCTGTAGAGAAGATCTGGTATATAACATTGCTCGACATGTGGATTCAACTGTTCATCTTTTTGAAAAATGGGGACTCCCGATTTGGAAGGATGAGAACGGAAAGTATGTCCATGAAGGTCGATGGCAGATCATGATCAATGGAGAGTCTTATAAGGTTATTGTTGCTGAGGCTGCCAAGAATGCACTAAAGACCCTAGGAAATTTAGATGAGATTCTTTACGAGCGAGTATTCATTGTGGAACCCCTTATGGATGGAGACCGGATTGCTGGTGCAGTGGGGTTCAGCGTGAGAGAAGAGAAATTTTACGTGTTTAAGGCGAAAGCGGTGCTAGTAGCTATGGGTGGTGCAGTGCACGTATTTAGGCCGCGATCTACTGGTGAAGGTCTAGGAAGATCTTGGTATCCACCTTTTAATACTGGGTCTAGTGCTTATTTTACTATTAAGGCAGGCGCTGAGATGACTTGTCAGGAAGTCCGCTTCATCCCCGTCCGATTTAAAGATGGGTATGGGCCAGTGGGTGCTTGGTTCCTCCTCTTCAAATCGATAGCTACTAATGCATTTGGTGGTGATTATATGGTCGCCTACCCAGAAGAACTTGAGAAACGTGCTCCTTACGGGACAACCAAGCCTATACCTGCCTGTTTGAGAAATCATCTCGGTATGCTTGATCTATTCGGGGGAAAAGGTCCTATATACATGCAGACTGCAGATGCGATAAAGCGAATTGCTGAATCAGCACCAGATGAAAAAGCGGCCAAGAGAAAACTTAAAGAGCTTGAAGCTGAAGCATGGGAAGACTTTCTGGATATGACCATCACCCAGTCAATGCTTTGGGCAGCAACTAATGTAGAGCCAGAAAAGAAGCCCTC
>QMND01000143.1 GCA_003647605.1 Candidatus Shapirobacteria bacterium
ACCGGAGCAAACGTGTCGCAGACGATGCCGTCCGAGTTCTACTTCCGCTTCAGACCGTACAGGGGTCTACCTATCTCGGACAGCGCGACGGGCTTCTACGGCGAGCTGCACGCCACGTACACTCGCCTGAGGGTGCGCACGTACACGTACGACGGTAAAGCCGCGCCCTACACCGACGTAAGCTTGGTCGGCTACGACGTGCAGTACTACACGGACGCGACGGGTAAGATCGACCTCGACGTGCCGTCGGGGACGCTGACCGTAAAGTCGCTCGGTGGCAGCGCCGAGAAAACCGTTACGCTCGAACCGTTCACGCTGAACGAGGTCGACTTCTACTACGCCGGAATAGAAGTTACGCTCAACGTGGCCGGCGTCTACGTCGTTGGAGCGATGGTGAAGATAGGAGACTATGTCACGTTCACGGAGGTCGACGGAGTTGCGAGGTTCTACATGGCGAAGGTGAACACGCAGTACACGATCGAGAGCTACGGCCTAACGAAAGACGTGCGCACCGGCGACGAGAGGACACTGATTATGGCGGAGCTGACGAGCGACGAAGCGAGCGTGGTGTCTCTCAGGCTGTACGACTCGTTCGACTACTCGCCGATCAACGGGCTGATCGGCACGTTCGGCGGCTGGAAGAGCAGGTCCGTCGGCGGCAAGATGGACGTAATAGTGCTGGGTACTGGCAAAAAGCAGATAAATATAGATGGCGTCAGGAGGTACTGTGATAAAGTCGTTGAGGTCGAGGTCGCGGCTCCGCAGTCCGTTCAGACCGGCGTGGAGTACCTCGACCGCAAGACGCACATGTTGAGAGCGATTTGATCCTCGAAACTATTATATCTATTTGACGCTTAATATTAATCGGGTGGTGCTATGCCCGAGTACAAGAGCAGGAAGTACGTCATGGAGATCGACTGGGTTGCCGGCTTTCCCGGTGCTGACGTTCCCCGCGACCTCGTCAAGATAGCGATTACGGCGCAGGACGTAGACGCGCTGACGGTCAGCGACTCGTCCGGCACGACGCTCGGCGACGTCACCGACGAGCTCGACGAGGTGAACGACAACCTCCAGACGCTGATAAACAAGGCGTACGACTCCGCGAACGACCGCGTAAAAGTCAGCGTCGAGAACGACGCCGTCGGACTGGCGAAGGACTCCACGCTTCAAACGGTTCGCAGCCAGCTGGATCTCAGCTCGGAGCTGTACCTCGGCGTGAAGGACAAGACGATAGACGAGCCGGTGATGAACCCGAGCGGCAGCGAGGTCGGCTTCAAGACGCTCACGCTCGAAAACACGTACGACAACTACGGTACAACGAGGGTCTACGAGGCCGTGGTGCTCAAGCCCGGTGCTAAGCTCATATTGAGGGAAGACAGCCAGTTCGCGCTTATCGAAACGTGATACCATGGACGAGAGAGAGCGCTTTGAGACTCTGTACGAGCTGACGGTTGAGATCAGGAACCTGTTAAGGGAGATCAGAGACCTCTTGAAGTTCAACGGGCCGATGCCACCCGACGACTTCGTCTACCTGCGCTACGCGTCCACTACGACAACTATGGGGTTACGAGGATTTACGAGGCGCTGGTGCTGAAGCCCGGTGCCAGATTGATATTGCGGGATGGGTCGAGACTTGAACTAATCGAAGGCTGAAACTTTTTTAAATGATGGAGAAACAATATTAGTGAGGTGGTGTTATGGCGGGTACTAAAAAATTCCAGCTCTACGATGCGACCGGGTTGCAGAGGCAGGTGGATCTAAACACCAGTAATCACGTCGCAATATTCGACGCGGACGACAACGAAGTAATGGATACAGAAGCGCACGCCAGCAGGCACGCGCAGGGTGGAGCCGACGAGGTTGTTGGGATAGTCCTTCAAGGAACCGAAGCCGAAAAGCCTGCTGCCGGTACAGCAGGAAGATTTTGGTTGTCGACAGATACTCTTGCTCTGTACTATGATGATGGAACCAGCTGGGTGCAGGTTGGTGTGCTGGGCGGACTTGACCTAACAGCTCACGCTAGCAGGCACGCCGCAGGAGGCGCTGACGAGATAACTGGGATAGCGTATACGCAGCTTGCTGTAGACACGATCTCGTTTACTGTGTACGTGCCGATACCGGACTCGCCGCAGTCCGGCCTTGCGGCCGACTCGACGGGCGTCAAGTGGACGACGGCCTTCAGACACGAGTGGCACAAGAGGCACCTGAAGAAGGTACGCATCCGCGCCACGTGGTCGGCCACGCAGGCGGACAGCGTGACGAAGATAGCAGTCAGGGACGTGTCGAGCGGCAACGACGTCGTATCGGTGTCGGGCAACGCAGCTACTGACGAGGAAGCCGAGCAGACAGACCTGACGAACGTCACCGACGGCGGGCTGTTCGAGGTCTACGCGGAAGTAACGACAGCCTCGGCGACGGGAGGTGCAACGTTCGACATCAACTACGTCGTGGTCGAGCTCGTGTACGGCATAAGTTGACTAAAATGATAGAGATCGTAGACGAGAATGGGTCAAAAAAACTGGCAAAAAGCTTGCGGGTGGTGGAACACAAAATATACGACCAGATAAACGACCAGTACATAACGGAAAAGTACGTAGAGGCGCACATCATCGGCAAACAGTTCGAATGGGTAGAGTACTATCCGCTGGACAAGTTCAGGAAACTGAATCCAGGAGTGAAAATATGAGCGTTGAAATTATGTTCCACTGGGAAAGAGGGTGGATGTTGCCCCAGTTTGAAATACAGGTGTGGGACGACCTTGCGCTGGCATTTAATGTGTCGGCACTGCACATGATACCTGACTTAAAAATGAACGCAAAAACGCCGTTGTACAAATACGATACGTTCGATGACTTTCTCAATGCGAACGAAGGTAAAAAACTTGTTTATGTAATACCACCAGATGAGTGGGACTCTTCGTGGACAAATACTTACTACCTCAGGGATTATGAGCATCCTGCAGACTGTGTCTACATTTTCGGGGCAAGTTTTACCAATCTGCCGACGTATGTAACACCAGAGGACGACGTGATTGGTATCGAAACACC
>QMND01000144.1 GCA_003647605.1 Candidatus Shapirobacteria bacterium
AGGTTTTGGAGGCTACAGAAGTGAGGATTAATGAACCGTGACGACATCGACGACCTGATAGACCTGAACGAGGCCATGAAACTACTCACGCCAAAACAGAGGGCGGTGTTTGAGTTATGGGCGCAGGGGTATACACAACGTGAGATAGCAGAGATAGAGGGGGTTTCAGAACGAGCGGTGCGGTACAGGATGTCTACGGGGCGAAACTTCCTAAAAAGCATTAATATGTTCACCACTTAAGCAGATGAGAAAAATGTGCGTTTGCGGAAAAAGCATAAAATACAACAGCTCGCTATGTCACGAATGTCAGCAGATATATGGAATAAAAGTGTCTGAGTGGCCCGAGTGGTTGAAGTGGCTTGTCGCAGATGTTAAGCGGGAGTGGGATCACGAACGCTATCGTGACGATTTGCCGTATGATGATTTGACGGATTTTGTCGAGGCTTATGTGTGACACAATCGGACAATGATAAAAGGGTGCGCATTAGTACGCTATAAAAAAGAGGTTGCGTGGCGCAGAAGAAAAAAGTAACTGTCAAACAGATATTGGATGTAGTGGACGAGCATAACGGCAACATTGCTGCTATCGCTCGTTCTTTTGGCGTTACACGCACAACGGTACAGCGGCGGGTTGACGAATCGCCTAAACTTACTGATGCGCTTGCGTCAGCGCGTGAGACCATGATTGATGAGGCCGAAAGCCAGCTATACAAAAACGCCAAGGCGGGCGACAATACGGCGATAATATTCTTCCTCAAGACACAGGGTAAAAAGCGCGGTTACGTTGAGCGACAAGAGGTAACTGGTGCAGAGGGTGGCCCAGTGAAGGTTGAGGGGCTGGGCAAGGCGCTAGACAAAGTATATGGAAAACCTTGAGCGGTTCCTGCGGGTAGCGCATGACACCGGCTGCCCGCGTGACCAGGTTCAGCGGTTCGTTTCGGCGGGATATATTCCACAGCCAAAACAGCTTGAGTTCCATGCCGCCGCCAGATTGGCTGATGAGCATGACGGTCCGAGGCTGATTGCATTAGGTGGCGCACGTGGGCCAGGTAAATCGCATGCTATCCTATCTCAGTTAGCGATTGATGATTGTCAGCGTGTGGATGGGCTAAAGGCGTTATTCCTGCGGAAGATTGCGAAGTCGGCCGCTGAGAGTTTCGAGGATTTGATACGGCGCACATGCGTTTACATTCCACATAGATACGTACCGACCAGATCCAGGTTAGAGTTCCCGAATGGGTCCAGGATACTACTCGGTGGCTTTCAGTCGGAACGGGACATAGATAAATACATTGGGATTGAGTATGACCTGATAGCGATTGAGGAAGCGACGACGCTCAGCAAGTCTAAAATTGATATGCTTGAGGGATCGTTACGGACCAGTAAAGACAATTGGCGACCGCGTGAGTACAACTCATCTAACCCTGGCGGTGTAGGACATGCGTGGTTCAAGAGCCGGTACGTGATGCCATGGCGACGGGGGCAGGAAACGGACACCAGGTTTATATTTTCGACGTATCAGGATAACAAATTTCTGAACCCTGAATATGTCAGATACTTAGAGAACCTGGGTGGCTGGTTGGGCAAAGCCTGGCGTGATGGTAACTGGGACATTGCAGCGGGCCAGTATTTCACGAACTGGAACCATGATAAACACGTGATACCAAAACGCAAGCTGCCAACGGATTGGCGATACTGGTTATCACTGGATTATGGCTTCACCCATTATACGGTATGTTATTTATTGGCATTAGATGGTGACGGTAATGTATACGTGGTTGATGAGCATGCGGAACGGCGATGGCTTCCAGGTTCACATGTAGCCGCAATCAAAGCCATGCTACAGCGCAACGGGGTCGATTACATTCCTCGGTGCGTTGCAGGTACAGATGTATTCGCTACCCGCGGCACGTCGAAGACAGTTGCAGAGCAATACGCTGATGAGGGCTTGACGCTATCGGCTGCACAGACTGACAGAATATCAGGTGCGGCCAAGATACTGCAAATGTTGGGCGACGATGAACAGGGCGTTGAACAGAAGCTGTTCGTGTTTAGCAGGTGCGCCAGGTTGATAGATTGTATTCCGTCGATGGAGCATGACCCTAGGCGGCCAGAAGATGTGCTGAAAGTGGACGTTGATAGTGATGGCAATGGCGGGGATGACATGTATGATGCCATGAGATACGGCATTATGGACATCGGGACAGGCGTAAAGACGATGCCGAACCCGTTTTATAACTAGGAGCGAAGATGAGCTTTTTCGACAATTTGAGAAGCAAACTGCAAACGTGGCTCATTCCGACTGAGTTTTATGCGGATCCTGTGCGTCGGCAGCGGATGAATAAAATTCTCATCCATCGGGCATATTCCCGCGGTGAACAGCAATAGCAGATTAAGACTAAAGCTGGGCAGGCTGATGACAATATCATAATGAACTTTAGCGGACTTGTAATTGAGCGTTCGCTTTCGTTGTTATTGGGCGGTGGTGTTGAGTTTGACTTGGATGACACACCTGAGGAAGAGTACATAAACGAGGTCTGGGAAGCTAACAAGCAATCTATACTGATGCACAAGCTGGGGCAGTTCGGCGGTGCGTCCGGCACAATGTATTTGAAGATTATGCCTGATGAGATTGACGGCATGCCTCGGCTGATGCCTCTGGATCCAATCTGGATGAACATCACTACTGCACCGACCGACATTGATAAGGTGATGAAATACTCGAATATCTATTATCTGACAGTTGACGGCGATGCAGTAGGTTACAAAGAGCTTGTCACGCGTCAGGAAGATGATACCTGGTTGGTTGAGCAGTATGAGAAGCCTAGTTCAAAATGGGTGAAGGTTGCTAGTGTTGTATGGGATTACGACTTCCCGCCCATCATCCATTGGCAGAATTTGACTAACGCAGAATCACCATATGGAATAAGCGACATTGAGGATGTTGTCGTTATTCAGGATAAGATTAACTTCATATCATCGAATATAAACAAAATTATCAGGTATCATGCACATCCTAAAACCTGGGGTTCAGGGTTCGGTGAC
>QMND01000145.1 GCA_003647605.1 Candidatus Shapirobacteria bacterium
AAATAAAACCACCACTAGATCTCAAAAAAGAATTGGTCGTGGTTATGGTTCCAAAAAAGGTGGACACACTACTATTCGTGGAGCTAAAGGTAAAAAAGCTAGGAATAAAGTTCCTTTAACCTTTGATGGTACTAAAATTAAAAAAGGTTGGATTAAAAGATTGCCTTTTTTGAAAGGGAAAGGTCGTCTTAAGAGAATTAAATCTAGTCGAATTACCTTTAATTTAAACGATTTGCACAAATGGTTTAAAGATAAAAGCTTGGTCGATTTTTCTAGTTTGTCTAAAGCCTCTAAAATCCCAGAAGCAACTTTAAGAAGAAAAGGTGTTAAGATTCTATCAGGAGCTAGTCGTTCACAAACTCCCAAAATTACTAAGTCTTTTAAGTTTAAGGATATAACTCTATCTCAATCGGCTAAAAAATATAATGAAACAAAAAAATAAGTTACTGTCTTTGTATCTTCAATCTTTCAAAGTACCCAATTTAAGGCAACGCCTTCTTTTTACTCTGGCTGTTTTAGTTCTTTTTCGTTTAATTGCTCACATTCCTGTCCCTGGTATAAACTTACAACTTCTTAAATCCTTTTTTCAACAAAATCAGCTACTTTCTCTTTTGGATATTTTTTCTGGAGGAACTTTAGCCAATTTTTCCATCGTAGCTTTAGGTCTAGGTCCCTACATTAACGCTTCTGTCATGTTACAACTTTTTGCTTTAGTCAGTCCCAAAATTGAAGAGCTAAGTAAAGAAGGTGAATATGGCCGAGCCAAAATTAACCAATATACTAGAATTATCACTATACCACTGTCTGTAGTTCAAGCTATTGGTATGTATGGCATTCTTAGATCTCAGAATATTATCACCTCTCTGTCGCCTTTTTTACTTGCAGCTCTACTTTTAAGTATGTTGGCTGGGACTATGATAATGATTTTTTTGGGTGAAATGATTGATACTTATGGTGTTGGTAACGGCACTTCTATGATTATTTTTGCTGGTATAGTGGCTCGTTTACCTATTAGCTTTTTCCAAACAGCTCATATAACTGATCTGTCTAATCCTCAAAATTTAATAAATTTGACTCTTTTTCTTTTTTTGATAATTGTTTTAGTATCAGCCATTGTTTGGGTCGATGAGGCCGTTTTAAGAGTTCCCGTCCATTATGCTAAAAGAGCTCAGTCTACTTTTTTGCCAATTAAAATAAATAGTACTGGTGTTATGCCTATCATATTTGCCATGTCTTTGGCTTCTGCTCCATCATTAATATCTCAATTTTTAAGCCGTTTACCCAATCAACAATTAGCATCCGTTGCTTCAGTTATATCTCGTTACTTAAGCCCCAACAGTTTTTTTTATACATTACTTTATTTTGTTTTTGTTATCGCTTTTACCTTTGTTTATTCGTCTGTAGTTTTTAAACCCAAAGATATAGCCGAAGATCTACGAAAGTCGGGGGCTTTTATTCCTGGCATAAGACCAGGCTCAGCTACTCAAAAGCGTCTAAGTTATTTAGTTAATAGAATTATGGTCATCGGAGCTGTTTTTTTGGGTTTAGTGGCCATATTTCCATCTGTTCTTCAAAACATAACCCATGTTAAAACCTTAAATATCGGTGGAACTAGTATACTTATTATTGTTTCAGTTTTAATCGAATTAACCAGAAAAATTGAAAATGCGGTTCAAACTCACAATTATGACAAATTCACATTTTAAGAAAAATATTAATCTACTAATCATTGGTTTATCTGGTTGTGGTAAATCAACTCAAGCTCACAAAATTGCCAAAAAATATCAATTAACCCATTTTTCTATGGGAGAATTACTTCGGCAAGAGATTAAAAGAAAAACAGTTGTTGGAATAAGGGCACAAAAAATAATTAGTCAAGGTAAATGGGCTCCAGATGAGATTGTTTTACCTATTCTTTTCAAGGCTTTAGAAAAAATCGATTTTAAAAATTTCATAATAGATGGTTTCCCCCGTTTAGTCGATCAAGCTGTGGCTATGGATAAGCGACTTCAAACCATTCCTTCAAACATAGATTTAGTTATTCATATGCAAATTACTGCTACTGAAGTTTTAAAGCGTCGACAGGATAGAGGTGATGCTTTTCAATCAGTTGATAGAGAAGATAATTCCCCTCAAGCTATCGCCCAAAAAGAATTATCATACCGACAAAGCATCAAGCCAATCCTAGATTATTACAGTCAAACAAAAAAATTATTTGAAGTAGACGCAAAACCACCAATTGAAGACATCTTTGAAGACATATCTAAAAAAATAAATTTATTAATTAAAAATAAAAACTGATTTTTATTTCAAAATATGACCAAACAAAAAGAGCCGATAGTTAAAGGTTTAGTTAGTGAATGTCTCCCAAGTACTCTATTTAGAGTCACTTTAGAAGATGGTACAAAAATTATTGCCCATCTTGCGGGTAAACTCAGAGTTCATCACATAAAAATTATGGTTGGAGATAAAGTTTCTTTAGTTATTAGTTCTGATGGAGATAAGGGACGAATAGTCTACCGAGACTAATTATAATTTAATCTTTGATATTAAGCATTATTTAGGTTACAATACTCAAGTCTATGAAAGTTACTTCTAGCGTTAAACGCCGATGTCCAAAATGTAAAATCGTTAAAAGAAGGGGAGTTGTGCGTGTTATCTGTCCAATTAAAAGGCACAATCAAAGACAAGGATAAAATATGAGAATTTCAGGTGTAAATATTCCAGATAACGAAAGATGTCAAATTGCTTTTACTCGTTTTTTTGGTATAGGTAAGACTTTAGTTGAACAGGTTTTGACTTTGAGTAAAATTGACCCAAACAAAAGGGTTAGGGATTTATCTAGAGAAGAAATTAGTGCCCTAATTAAAGCTTTGGAAAAATTTAAAACAGAGGGTGATTTAAGAAGAGAAATAAGAGAAGATATTAAAAGGCTAAGAGCCATTAAGTGTTATAGGGGTATCAGGCACATTGTTGGCTTACCTGTTCACGGACAAAGAACCAAGTCTAATGCTCGTACCAGAAAAGGTAAAAGA
>QMND01000146.1 GCA_003647605.1 Candidatus Shapirobacteria bacterium
GGAGTATCGGTGGGAGTAGAACTAATAGTGGTTATCCTTGTAGGAGTTATGGTCGGAGTAATATTTTCACAATCCCAATCTAAATCACTTGGTTTGGTGGCACCACCACCGCATTGCCCGTCACTGGTACACCAAGCTCCTCCATCGCCAATACTGACTACAATGGCTCCACTAATCCCACCAACATCACATTGGATAGTTGAACACCAATATTGTTTATCGTATTTAACCCTAGGATCTTGATAGTAACCATCACCACAACCACTTCCTGTTTTTCCATGACAGTAAAAACACATCGGCCACATATTACAATCAGTGGAACAATTTATATTAGTGCCACTGACTCTACAACCAAACCTGTCACAACGAACATTGCAAGTACTACAATTAGGATTAGTTTGACTGCTGCATGTTTTTAGACAAGTACCCCCATCTTCGCTTCCCCCAATATTTCGCCCATCTTTACAACAATGCAAACTTGGTCCACAGGAACCACCGTTAAATTTTCCACATGCCTGACCTTCGCCTGATACTGGTCCAGGTCCAGGTCCAGGTTCTGTCTTCGGACTACAACAATAAGCTGTTCCTCCAGGGCAGCCACCATTAGGAATATTGTCTTCATGGCAACCACTTGGACAATGTTTACAACTGCAACCACTACAACCACTAGCGGCTTTATCACGTAGATCTTGTTTTTGTTTAACCAAAACAGTACCAGCTATCAAAGATAAAAAAAGGAAAACAATACTCAAAACTGGATATACTTTCTTCAGTGAGGTGATTTTTTTAAACATTTTTTTGACCTTTTGATAATTATCTATTTTCATAGTAAGGTAATTTCTTTTTAATTACAAATATCAAATTAAAAAGAAAGCAATGGTTATGGCTGGAATTGAAAAAATTAAAGGTAAAATAGTAGGTAAAGTAAAACCAGTGTTAGGTATTTTAGATTTAGTGCTGGCTTTAGCAACTCTGACTATTTTAGTTGGAACTAATGTTGGTTTGGTGGTTGAGGTTGGAATTTTGGTTGGAATAAGCGTTGGGCTTGCTTGGGCAGAAGTTGAGGCTATAAAAGCAGGGCCTACTCCTAAACCTAGACCTAAGCCTGAACCAGAATCGGAAGCTAAAATTTCAAATTTTCTCTTAAGAGAGACTGATTCTAATTCAGTCAAAGATACTTTTAGAATATGCTGACCATTTAACAATTTATAAATAGGTGCCCATTGCCACCTACCTTTTGAGTCACTTTCTATTTGTTTGGGTGACTGTTGATCTAGATATATTTGAATGGATTGATTGGGAGTAGCAGTACCGAAAAATTGGGGAGTGCTGGTATTTAAAGTTTCGTTTTCAACAGGATTTGTAATAGTTATTTTCTTGGGAGAGGTAGCAAAAACTTGGTTTTGGTCTTTGGAAATATAACCATTATCTGAAAAGTTATTGTCTTCTGGTAAAGCAAAACCTTGACCAATGATAATATCATCAACGGGATTGTTCTTTGAGCTATTGCCTGTAACTAAAGTACTTTGACCAGAATCTGACAAGAGGATTATTTCTTCTTCCGTGTTTAAGGTTGGAGAAAACCAGGCGTCTTTTGATTCGTTGTAGCTAACACTCAAAGGAATATTCCAATTCCCTGCAGAAGTTACAAAAGAAGACATGGGGGATGCGCCAGGGATATTTAAGTAAACAATCCCCATATTAGCAGGTTTTTCGTCAGAATTAAGAATTTTTCCCCAAGCTAAATTAGTAGCAGACGGATCTTTTTCTAGCTTAACAGGAGTTTTAAAATGAAATGAATCATTTTTAATTTTTTTAGCTTCGGCGATAATTGAATAGTTGTATTCAGTGCTGGGAGATAAATTATTTAGTTGAAAATAATGAATTATACTTTTAGGATTTTTAGGTTGAAAAACATCAGAAATAATACGGTCGTTAAAATTTAGAGAGACAGAACATTTGTTTGAAGTAATAAAGGAAATATCAACCGAATGATAGGTAAGATTAGTTAACTGGATACTTATGGGAGAGCAGTCACTACTAGCCTTGGACCCAAAAGTGGTCAGAAGTCCACTTAAATAAGTAGTAACTATGACAATTATGACAAGAAAAACTAAAGCGATTATAGTTGGGATTGTTTTTTCTTTAATTGCCATTTAAATTATTTGAATTTGAATTTATATGATTACTTTGTAAAAGATGCTGGCTAGAACTAGAGGACAAAGGTGAAACTGTTGGTTTTATTAGAGGTTCTGGCAAATCAAAAAATTCTTTTTTTTGTTCTATTTCTAGTAAGGTTTCCATGTCTAGATTGGGGTCTATTTTTTTCATAATTGAGGAGGCTTTAACTTTTTCTAAGGGACCGATTAAATTTGAATAACTTTTTTGAACTAGTAATGTTACAATGGAAAAGAAAGTGACAATACTAAGAAAAAGGATGTATTTAGAGATTTTTTGTTTTTTCATATTCCTCTGGCCAATAATAAACTTTAATATTTATCTGTGTGCTAAGTGTAATTTCTTCTTTTGGGTGTTGTGTTGATTTTCTGCTCTGATATTGACCTAACTCTATCTTATTAATTTTCATCAGACGACGGTTTTGATAAAGTTTCTGGAGGTAAATAGGTGCTTGAGAAAAATCTCCACCGTTGTTACTAAGTGATAAAGAATAGGAAGATAATTGAGTTTTGGGATCATTTTTTTCAGTTTTGTCTTTATCTTGGTTGATATTAAATTTAATTTGAGGAGAAACCATGCCTGCTTGATAAGCCATATTTTTTGTTTGAATCAGAGCATGATTGAAACGAGGATAGGTAGGCAGGCTGGCTTCTATTAATTGATATTTTTCTTGTATTTGTGAAAATTGATCTTGAGCATTAACCATATTGTTTATTTTTGAACTCATTCGTTTGGAAAGAGTTTCTTTGGCTTGAATTTCACCAACTAGAGCAGAAATAGTAGAAACGGCTGGTTTAATGGCAAAAACTATAAAAATGGTAACAAAGAAAAAGGTTCTCAATGATGAAAAAGCC
>QMND01000147.1 GCA_003647605.1 Candidatus Shapirobacteria bacterium
ATCTAAATCTACTCTACCAACCACTATCAAATCAACCAATCCATCTCTGTTCTTTAAACCATTAGCAAAATGACTGCTATATATTAAATATTTCAATTTACCCAACTGTCTTTTTTTTGAAATTATTTTCATTCCCAAACCACTACTTTTTTGGGCCATAATCAATAATGGGCGATAAAATACTGACCCAAAATTTACCCAATAATACAAACGGTTGCCTCTTTTTTCCGATAACAAAACTGATATTTTTAATAATTTAGCTAATTCTCTTCTAACCGAATTAATTTCTTCTCCACTCAAACGTGTTAGCTGTCGCACATAAAACATCTCTCCTGCTTTTCCGAAAAATATTTTAATTAAGGCTAATCTAGTTCTAGAACTAAACAAGGCCTTCAGTTTTTTATTGACTAGCATATTCTATTTTGGCACCTATTGCCACTACTTCTATCCAAATTTTACCCGGCACAAATTCCACCTCCCTACCATTACTATCTTTGAAAATAGTTCTAGCTTTTCTTGATTTCTTAGACCAAACAATTTCTTTCTTTACTCCGTTTTGTAATAGAACCGCCTTACCTCTACCAATCATTTGATAGAGGTTATGTTTATGTTCATCTATGGATCGCCTTTCTTTGGTAAACTGAATTAAAACGTTTTTAGCTTCCAACTGTTTGCCGTTGTTAAAATCAATTGACTTTTTACCCCCATTAAAACGCAGATATGCATCTTTTTCAGCATCATATTCCCAACTAACTTGATAGTCCTCATCGCCCCAAAAAGGAATAGTTATCTGCTTTACTTTATCTAAACTTTCATTATTCTCGCTCTTACCAAAACTCCATTCATAAAAACTTTTATCCCAACTCTTTTTGTTCATTTTTGTTAAGTTAGTCAAGCCTCTTTTTTCAGCTATATTCCACAATTCGTTAGTTGAACAATACATGGTGTGTTCCGTGTCTTTGATTTCTCCAGTTCTTTCCTTTTCTCGTCTACACACTTTATAAGATAAAGAAAACTGGCTTAAATCCGACCAACTGCCTTTGTTATTCCAGCCATAGCTAGTAATTTGTTCAATAGCCTGTGCCTGTTTTTTAGTAGTACAGGGTCCTGCTTGTCTGCCGGTGTTTGGATCCTTGGGCGCACTACAGTTGGCTCCTCCCACATGGGCATAAAGAGGGTAATCTGAATATTCAGAAGCTAAATCTAAAAAATAAGTTCTAGCTGATCTAACTGGACCTACATCGTATTTCTTCTTAACCCCACTGACCGCGTTACAATAATAAACTGCCATAAACCTAGTAATACCACCTTCGGCGATAACTTCATAAACTACATCTGCCTTACTCAAACCAGATTGAGGTCTAGCATCTTTGTGATTTTCTATCATGACCATTAACGGTCTTCTTTTTTTCCAAATATTCTTTTCTTCCTTAGTAAATAGCTCACCGTTAATAGGACACTTTTCTTCTTTTGGTCCTTCAAATTCCAATATACCAACCTGTTGTTGCTTTTCCTCTTCTGTTTTATTTTGGCTAGCATTTAATTGTTTGTTTTCTACTTTGGCTCTAGTTTGAGGCAAAAATCTATCAAATGACCAATAAGACAAAGCACCCAAAAACAAAAACAAACCCAAAATTGTTGAAATTAGTTTTATTTTTTTATTCATTTATTTATCAAAATCTTTAAACACCTTCTTGTGGACATTGTTTTTCTTCAACAGGAAGTATGTAATTATAATACCTAACTTTTTATCATCAAGCAAAAAGCAAAATTATATTATGCTATACTCAAGCCATTATGGCTTCCAAAAAGAAGAATAAACGCCACCAAAGAAAAAAGAAAAAGATATCTTTGACTCCAACACCAACCGAACAAACATCATCAAAATATCTCAAAAAAGATCTACTAAGGAGTTTGTCCTTAACTTTGCTTGCAATTGCAGTCCTAATAGCTGTATATTACTTTCAAAGCTAAAAATTGCTTTTAAAATTAAAATTTATATTCTCAAGGAGGTGATAAGAAATGGCAACAATGACTTTTTATTGTGTTAAGTGTCACGCTAAGAAAGATGTAGACGAGAAAGACTGGACTCGAACAACCATGAAAAATGGCCGACCAGCCGCTAAAGCAAAATGTCCCGATTGTGGAACAGGTATGTATAGAATACTACCTAAAGATACATAATAAGCGTAAATCAGCTCTGACTTTTTAATTTCTTTAAACTGTTGGGGCTGATTTTTTGTTATAATTTTTACAGGGGAATAAAAGAATCAACCTCGCTTGCGGGGAGGAAAGTCCGGACCACCAAGGGCACAACAGGCTCTACTACAGAGACGAGAAATGTGAAACGAGTATCCTGTTGGTGGAAATCTCAAAATTGAGCGTTGTATCTAGCCTTTGAAAGCTCAAGGTAGAGAGAGTTAGATAGATGATTCATAAACAAAACTCGGCTTATTTATTCCCCTAATTTTCTTTTTTCCAGCTCTTGACTATGCTTTCCACCGCCAAATAAACAGGAATTGTTAAAACAGCCCCAGAAATTCCAGCTATCTTAGCACCTACTGCCAACAACAAAACAGTTACCAGGGGGTTAAGACCCACAGCTTTTTTCATGATTTTAGGCACAATTAAGTTGTTTTCAATTTGCTGAACCGTAATTCCCCAAAACAAAGATAAAAGACCTAAAACTGGTGACATAGAGAAACCCACAATCATTGCCATTACCGTAGCCACAGTTGGACCTATATTAGGGATTACTTCCAATAATCCAGCTAAAATACCCAAAGGCAAAGCAAAATCCAAACCAAGGATTACATAACCAACATAAGACAACAAGCCGACAATTAACATTAATAGAAGTTCAGCGTTAACCCAAGCCCCTAAACTTTTTTCTAAATTTTTCATAATTCGCATTACCATAGAACCATCTTTTTTACCAAAAAACTTTAGACTGTATTTCCAGAAACTCTTTCTTTC
>QMND01000148.1 GCA_003647605.1 Candidatus Shapirobacteria bacterium
ACCCTCGGGTATCCGGTTACGAGTCATTTTTTCGAGGCCGCAATAAGGGATGCCGTGTTTATCAGAATACATGCAAATGCATTTAAATTTATCAAAGAAATCGCAGAAGATTTTGAGGATCTGAAAAGGGGAGATTTGTACAAATTCGACACAGGTCGAAGGGACTATGGCCTCATCTTCCTGCCGGAGTACATAATGCAGGGTCTGAAAGAGTATGACTGGAACAGGCACAAGGAACAAGTTGAAGAATGGATGGAGGATGAGCAGGAAGGTCGACCCGATGATGTTAAAACGGGGAAGTATTTTGTAAAACCGGATTAGGGCATAACGAAGGATTCAGATATGGAGAGGAAAACATCCCATGGAATATCATGACCTTTTAATTGAAAGGGACGGGGCCTTAGTCAGGGTGACACTGAACCGGCCCGGCTCAATAAACACCCTGTCCGCGCGCATGCTTAAGGGACTGAAAGATGTTGCCATGAGCTTTCGGGACGATCCGGAAATCCGTGCGGTCATTCTGACCGGGGCTTCCGG
Source organism: Candidatus Shapirobacteria bacterium (assembly GCA_003647605.1). Classification (GTDB taxonomy): domain Bacteria; phylum Patescibacteriota; class Microgenomatia; order UBA12405; family UBA12405; genus B61-G2. The sequence continues at coordinate 538 of QMND01000148.1, forward strand.
AAAATTCTCTGCCGGAATGGACCTGAAGGACCCGGAAGTCCGGAAAATGTCATCCGGCACCATGTCCGAGCGTCGGGAACGTGTCATACTTGGTCCCGAAGCCTGCCGGGCCTGGGAGGAGGCCAGGCCTTTAACCATTGCCGCCATTGAGGGCTTTTGCCTCGGAGGCGGTGTATCCCTGGTGATTGCCTGCGATTTTCGCATCATGGGTCAATCCGCATTCATGCGCATTCCCGAGGTGGAACTGGGTTTGAATTACAGCTGGGGTTCCATCCCTCGGCTGCTCCACCTCATTGGGCCCGCAAAGACCAAGGAAATGGTCATACTGTGTGAACCCGTGCCAGCCGACAAGTGCCTGGCATGGGGCCTTGTCGAGCAGGTGGTCGCTGATGGGTCAGCCGTTGAAGCGGCTGCAGTCATGGCCGAAAAGATTCTCGAAAAACCGCCCATTCCCGTTTCCATGACAAAACAGGCCGTATTAAACATAAGCGGAGCGCTTGACCGGGCAGGCATCTATATGGACGCGGACCAGTTTCTTCTTACCACATATACGGAAGATCACAAGGAGGGGTCTGCAGCATTTTTCGAAAAAAGGAAGCCCCGGTTTAAAGGCAGAGAAGGGGGACATATGGATCTTGACATTTTTAAGGACATGGAGGCGCCTGAGCTTCGCCGATACATTGAATTTCTTCTCTGGCATTACAGGGTAGTAGATGCCTTCTGGTTTATTAATGTGGCCGAGCGCTTTGACCAGGAAACGGCAGAAAGGATCAATGAAAAGGTATGGGACCGTGTCGCAGGTATGGCCGCAGGAGACCTGGCCTCGAGATTCGGCATAAAGGAAAAAGGCCTCAAGGATTTTGTAAAGGCACTGAGGCTTTTCCCATGGTGCATCCTTGTGGGATATGAGATTCAGGAATCGGAAGATGAGGTGATCATCACCGTGCCGTCATGCCCGACCCAGGAGGCCAGGCTCAAAAGGGGCTTAGGCGAATTTGTATGCAAGGATATGCACCGAGGAGAATTTTCAAGCTTTGCACAGGAAATAGATGATCGAATTAGGGTTGAATGCCTTTTCGCCCCGCCAGACCCGCACCCTGCCGATATGTTCTGTAAATGGCGGTTCTTCCTTGCAGATAGATAACCTTAATAAGCACAGGGGAAACAATGGAAAATCCGGAAAAGGGGAATCGCTTTTTTGATCAGGCACGCGAAACCATGGGTACGGAAAAACGAAAGGCGGACCTTAACGCCAGATTCCTGAAAACCTTTGAGCATGCCTTTTGGCATTCAAAGGCATACAGGGAAACATTTGATTCCGCCGGCATAGAACCATCCGACATAAAAGGAATGGAAGACCTCGAAAAACTTCCTGTCCTGAGGATGGAAGACCTGGTAGAGAGGCAGAAAAGGGACGTGCCTTTCGGAGGTTTTGAGACTGTAGGCTACGACAAAATCAGAAGGATTTATATTAACCCCGGTCTTATATGGCAGCCCGGAGAATGGGAATTTCTGGATACCTCATGGGCTGAGGCACTCTGTGGTATCGGCTTTAATCCCGGGGACCGCATACTCAACGCCTTCAATTATCACATGTGGCCGATTGCCTTTATGCTGGATGCCTCCGTGAAGATGATTGGCGCGACGGTAATTCCGACAGGTGTAGGCAATACCCTCATGCAGGTCAAGATAATGCAGACGCTGAAGGTCAATGGGTTCATGGGCACACCCAGCTTCATCATGACCCTGATCCAGCGTGCCGAGGGCATGGGCCTGGATCTTAAGAAGGACCTATCGTTTGAAACTGCACTGGTGGGCGCAGAAATGCTGTCCGAGTCCTTGCGCTCCCGAATTGAGGATAAGTTGAAAATGACCGTCCGGCAAGTATACGGCACGGCGTTTCTGGGCTGCATAGGATACGAGTGCATGCACATGACCGGCCTGCATGTGCCTGACAACGTCATAGTGGAAGTGGTGGACCCCAATACCGGTAAACAAGTGCAGCCCGGAACTACCGGTGAAATCGTGGTAACCACTTTCAACACCACATATCCCATGATCCGCATGGCTACGGGGGATCTTTCCATGCTGACCCGGGAATCCTGCGAATGTGGCAGGACAGGACCGATGCTGAAAAAAATATTCGGAAGAATCGATCAGGCCACAAAGGTGAGGGGGACGTTTGTCCATCCGTGGCAGGCGGACGAAGTCCTTTCCAGATATCCGGAGGTCTTTAAGTATCAGGGGGTTATTACACGGGAAGACGATAAGGATGTCATGACCTTTGTGGTGGAGTTGGTTGAAGAGACGGATCGGTCCGAGCTGATTCGCGGCCGGATTGAAAGGGATATAAAGGATATATTAACAGTAAAAGGTGCAGTGCAGATCGTTCCCCGGGGGACTATTCCCGACCTCCATAAAAAG
>QMND01000149.1 GCA_003647605.1 Candidatus Shapirobacteria bacterium
AATAATCCCTGCGAAAGCCACGCCTCCATAGAGTAAGAGCTTCAAGATGCGTTCTTCCTGACCGAGCTTGCGCCTGATCATCCGCTCAATCGCCTGCATCGTCTGATGCAAATCCTGAGCAGTGAAAGAACTCGCAATGTTCTCAAAAGCAAGCCTGTAGCTAAATTCGCCGTGTTTCAATGGTAGAGCGCTTGTTTCATCCTGAATGTCCTTGATAAGCGTGATCAGAAGACTATCGTCCACATCTTCAGGTTCGTACATGTCAATGTACGACTGTGCATCCTTCTCCAACTGCTCACGCTTCATCCCTGAGCGTCATAAGCTCCATATCGGGAAGGAAGCTCAGAGGATTATACTTCGGATTTTCACGCACATACTCAAGAATTGTTTTGATAGCAACTGCGTTTTTGGGGCTGATGCTGAACGGAAAGTTCACACTATAATTGAAGACAGGAACGCCGTCTTGTGTCCTGCTTGCGTGTGCCTTTTGCTGCATCTGGGGAGTAAGTTGCACGCCAAAACCAACGTCCTTGAACACTGGATCCCCGTGACTTCCACGCTCGCCCACAAAGAGATACTCAGTATCATTTGAGTCTGTGATTCTCACAAGAGGGAGACGCTTTCTCCTTGCTGTAGCGTGAACCTTCACATCAGGCGCATACTTCTTGATCCACATGAAATGAATAAAGAACATGAAGAATCCTGCAAAGATAAGCAGGATAAATACCAACAACCACCACCAATCCATAGTCACGCAAAGCGCTTTTCCAATCTTAACAAACCTAAACATTCAACTCACCTCATTCAACTCACCTTTGAAATGGTAACTTAAAACCACGCTCTTCCCCAGACTTCTCCTGCAACGTCTGAACACTCGTATGATGCATCTGAGGCAACAGCAGCTTCCTCTCTCTCTCACGCCCAAGCGTCCTCGTCACAAGGAACGAGAAGACATCAGCAAGCTCTCTCTCGATCTGCAACAGCTCTGGTCTGTTCGTATCAGGTCTTGTGCACGCAGCACGAGCAAGCATCAACTGCAATTCCATTCTACACTCCGCTATCTCAGTGTCATTCTGCATCGAGAGAACCGTGTTGGACGTGATCATGCTCTTTACAACTCGCTTATACGCTTCTCTTGCTGTGATTGATAGATGCTTTGCTGTGTCGATGTGTTTGATCAAGTGGTTTTGTATTTCCGTAAAGGATGTGATCTTGTCAAGTAATCTGAAATACTCTCCTTCAAATTCACTACCAGAAAAAGAATCATAAGACCCGTTTTCATCCATATTACCATTCATGACCCGTCACCAATAAAAATAGAGAGGTAAGAGAGGTGGGAAGGTTCACCCCTCGATTAGAACATCCCCCGCAGGTAGGCAAAGAAGATCGATACCACTATGATGATCACTGCAACAGGGATGATCTTGGTCTTCTCCCAGACGCCCACGCCTGTTGGAATGTCTGTGTTTACTGAGGAGTTCCACTGACTATCTGCTGGAATGTCTGTTGCTGTCTCCACTTCCGAGCCGATCATCGGTGCGATTGTGAACACGACTGCGAGTATGAGTGCGCCGATGCCAACTGCAACCAGTGCGCCCATTCCGCCGCTGACTGCTGCGTCCTCATTCTTGATTGCCATTATCTCTGCTGCTTTCTTTCTCATGAACTTTTCCTGACCTTTCATAGTCTATATCACCACCATTCAACCACCTAAAAAGAATGTATAAATATATAAAATTTCCCCTTTTAGGTGATCTTGAACATGAAGAGAAGCGCCCCGATGATTGCAAAGGCGGCAAGAATGATCGGAGCAAAACCAAGCGTGGTAAGCGAGACTTGCGTAACATCCGTTGCAAACTCATACTGATCACTATAATTCGTGCCCGTGAGATTCACACTCTCATCCATAGCACCGAACATACCTGTAGAGAACATGATCAGTACGAAGAATGCAAAGATCATGATCACAAAGAATATCATAGAACTGAATATCCGCATCTAAACCACCACAATTTTTATATTATTCTTCCATCTAATAAAGCTTTTTCTTCCTCCTCCGCCTTCATTGCAATGATCTCAAGGATCATACCAATTGTGTACAGCACTGCAACCACGCCGAGCATGACGCAGAGGAACGAGAGACTCTTCGCCATGACCGCTGACTCTTCGCCGTATAACACGTTCCCCGTTACACTCCACACTGAGAGAGTGAAGAACATGATCGCAGAAGAGAAAGCCGCAACCACGTTACCATATAGCCTGTTCTTATTGTCCACGAAACTATAACCTAAAAATAAAACACTTATAATGAACAAGATACCATATATTAACGTGTTTCCAATCACCAAACCTGTCATTGCTGACACTGTTGTATTCCCTCCAGTTACATTTACACCTTCATCTACCTTTCTATATATTGTAGCAAGCGATATAAGAGCATGTTCCTCACCATCCACTGACTGGTTCGAAAGCGTACCATATGTGGCATTGTATGAGTACACGCTGATATTAGCCCACTTTGGGAAGTCGATTGTAACGTTGCGGTACGTCTGGCTTGAGCCGTTGTACCAAACACCGTTAAGCGAGACATTGTAGCTATCAGACATGACACTGTTTGGGTCTGCTTCCCATGTATAATTGATCCATGTCTTCCCAGTGTCCCAGAAAAGACCGCTTGAACTCTGGAGATTGATTGGTGGTGCGGGATGATTCGAACTATATTCTTTATCGCCCACCAGAACTTGTGGTTCTGGATCAGTATATTTGCGTACTCTGAAAAGATCCACCCACAGATCTACATCCGCGCCATATCTATACGCGGCAACGTGGAACTTTGACGCTCCAAAACTACTTGTGGTGTATCCCAAAGCATTGTTGAAATACCATCTAAGGTTTGTACCATCATCAACTATTTTCAATTTTACCCACGCGTTGTATGTCCTGGAAATGCC
>QMND01000150.1 GCA_003647605.1 Candidatus Shapirobacteria bacterium
TTAGGAAGACTATCTGTTTAGCCTTCATGTTCTCCACGGCACCTAAAATATGAATCAAAACCTTATAGACTTTACCTTACACAGCTTATTTTCTTCAACTCTGACTGTAATAAAAAATCAAAAACATTAAAAGGCGAATTTGATCCGGTACCCCCTCCTCTACAAGGTAGGGGTACTTCATTCTAGCTTTTAATGCATGAATACAAAACTTTTCTTGCCCGCAGTATTCTACCTTCGCAATTCTTGAACAACGACTCTTATTGCTAAGATTATAGCAAGCGCAAGCATGAAGCCAGCAAAGGCGCAGATCATGGCGATAACTAATTTATAACAAAATTTAACATTTTTTGATGGAACGAGAAAAATATTTTGTTATGTTATAGTATATTTTTTAATGGTATTTTTAAACAAAAAACATGTGTATGTGTAATCTATTTTTAATGAATGGAAAACCTTTATTTCTTTTGAAAATGGTGCAGTATGAATTAATTAGAAAAACTGAAAGAAAGGTTACATCTGTTTATCGAAAAGGAAGAGGAAGATCTAAAGCACTTACAGAAAATCAATTAATTGAGGCAATAGAAACCTACGGGACGACTTCACCTTATCGCTTATCTAAATTTCTTAATGTTAGTCACATGACTATTTATAGAAAGTTGAAACAAATACCTAAGGAGAAAATTCTTGAAATTTTCAAGAGAATAGGAGAAAGTGAATTAAAGCCTTATCAAATGACTTTTGAAGGGTTTATGTCTATTCCAGAAATGAGAAAGTTTGATGATTTATTAGAAAGAAGGATTTTAAGCAGAAAGTATAAAAGAAGAATCCTGCGTTCAATTTGGAGAATATGTATAAACCTTAAGAAACATCCGAGAAATCTAACGATTGAAGAATGTGCGAATTTTATTTTAAAAGCAAAAATAAAGAGAATTAGAGGATTTTCTCACTTAAAACATTCAATTCGTTCTTGGTTTAGATTAATGCACGGAGTAGATAGTGAAATACTCACCAATAAAGGGATAGATGGAGCATGTGAATATGAGATTGGCTTAAGAGCAAGGGATAGATTAACAAGAAAACAACGACATTCATTCCTAAAGGCATTGATTGAAATCGTTGAAGATGACTCTAATGAAAGGGAATTTATGGATATTTGGATCTCCTTGGTTTATTTTCTTTATTATACTGCAACTAGAATTATAGCTACTTTAAACGCACATATTGAAGATATAGAGAAATTTCATAACAAATGGGTGATAACTGTTATTGATAAAGGAAGGTACAAAAAAGGAAGAAAGAAATGGAAAAAATTAATTATGGGGAATTGAAGGAAAAACTTGAAAAGAATTTAGAATCAAGGGGCAATCCAAAAGAAGGAAAGTTATTTCCATTAAGGTATAGACAAGTATTAGATTTCTTTAAAAGAGCTTACAGAAAAGCTGGAATTCCAATTCCTAAACAGCCATGTCATATTTGGAGACACACAAGTGCTCAAGATTTCTTAGAAGCTACAAATTGGAATTATGAACTATGTGCTGAGATTTTAGGATGGGAAGATACGAGGACATTGAAAGCTTGTTATGGTGCTCTTAGCGAGTCAAAGAAAGAAGAAACATTATTGAAGGCTATGGGATATCCTATTAAAAAGAAGAAAAAATTCTTTAAATTTTGATCTAACCACGAGGAATCCATCGAATGGCGCAACCAATTATATATAACAATGGAAGCAAAACAGTGAATATTGTTTTTACGGCAGCCGCCCAACCGGTAGTGTTTGCACCGACAATCTCATTCATTCCAATAGGCACTAGAATAGCCGTAAGCAAGAAACCCACAGTTACAAGAACTACTTCAGATGCTGAAGGATAACCTCTTGTGTTGTTCATTCTTATTGGATGGATTCTTGATAAAGTTTTCATTTTCATTCTGCCAATTTTTGCTTGAAGTCTTCCCATACTATTCATTTTCTTCACAGTTATTAAATAAAATCATAAAATATTTTTAAATTTTACTGCTTTTACAAAAATAAAGGAAAAACATTTTTCATTTAATGATAAATAATAGAATGTAAAAAAATATCAATAAATATCATTTTTTTATGCTTAAATTTAAATATAAGTTTAATTTAAGGAGTATTCGGTGAAAACAAATGAAAAAGAAGAGATTTATAGCAAAAGTTAAAGATGATGGAATACGCATCCCAGGACATGCACTAAGAAGTTTCCAGGATAAACTCATAATTGTTACCGCCGAGCCAATAATTGCAGATAGGGAAATCGTAAGGGAAATGGACTTAGTTGAAATAAAAAGTTAAAATTGAAACAATAATTTCCTCTTTTTTTATATTTTTGTTGTAAATAATTTTGATGTCATAACATTTTTCATTAAATGATAAAGAAGCTCATTTTAGCCTTTTTTATCTAAGATATTTTAAAAAATTAAATGATTGCAAAATAAGTTTGGAAAGATGAAAATTATAGATTCGCTTTTGGGTAGATTTTGTTCTGTGTTTCATGATGATTTAGTGATTCAAGGTTATTTAATTGGTTATACTAGTAGTATGCATAATGGAATTGGAACTTTAATTATCAAAGATAAGAATGGTCGATTACATTATGTTAGGAAATGGCGTGTTATTAAATTTCCTAAAGATTGAAGAAATTTAAAAATTCGTTTGATTATTTGATTTTTCTAGTTGATATATAGAAAATTTAAAGAAATATGCCTTTAATATAAACAAAAAGAGAATTTTATAAAAGACCTTCTTCTTTTAACCTCTTAATGACAATTTTTCTAAGTAACTCAGAGATAGTCAATCCCTCTTTTCTAGCCCTTCTTTTCAATTTCTTATAAGTTGTTTCTGGAATTCGCGTAAACAAAATTTTCATTTTTCCTTTTCTCTCCCTTCATTTTCATTTATTCATATGAATTCTTTAAA
>QMND01000151.1 GCA_003647605.1 Candidatus Shapirobacteria bacterium
CTTTATACCAATTATATAAAAAAGCGTATACTCCTTGGGAGTGGTTTTCAAAGTTGAAAAAAGTTGCCGAGGAGACCGGAATAATATTTTTTGCCACAGCATTTGACAAAACATCAGTTGATTTTTTAGAAAAAATAAATGTGCCGATACATAAAATATCCTCTTTTGAATTAGTAGATTTGCCTTTAATAGAATATGCTGCCAGAACTAGAAAACCGCTTATACTTTCTACTGGTATGGCTACTTTAAAAGAAATTAAAGAGGCAGTCCGAACAGCAAAATCTGCAGGTGCGAAAGAAATAATTCTGCTTAAATGCGTAAGCAGTTATCCGGCAAAATACGAAGAGATGAATTTGCAGACTATCCCGGATATGGCAAAAAGATTCAAATTGCCAATAGGATTATCAGACCATACATTAGGCATTGCCACTTCGGTTGCTGGGGTTTATTTAGGAGCAAAAGTTATTGAAAAACATTTTTGCCTTTCTAGGAAAATAAAAACCCCTGACAGTTTTTTCTCTTTGGAGCCAAAGGAATTGAAAGAATTGGTGGATAATATAAGGATAGTAGAGAAGACATTGGGAAAGCCGCATTATGGGTTAACTAAGGAAGAAAAAAAGTCCCGTATTTTCAGGCGGTCTTTGTTTGTGGTAAAAGACATAAAAAAAGGAGAAATATTTTCAGAAGATAATATTAGGTCAATTCGGCCGGCGGCAGGGTTGCATCCTAAATATTGGGTGAATATATTGGGGAAAGAATCTTTAAGAGATATTAAAAGAGGAGAATCTTTAAAATGGGATATGGTAAGAGGAGTAAGAAGGAAAAAATAGTTTTTTTAGAGGGCAGCAATTTAATCCTTAGGCCTTTAGAGGAGAAAGATATTAATAGGCGTTATCTTAAATGGATAAACGACGAAGAAGTGGCTAAATTTATGATTACCGGAACCTTTCCTACTACTTTGAAGGAATTGGAAGATTACTACAAGGGGCTTAATAAACAAAATAATATTATGCTTGCTATTGTTTTTAAAAAAAATCAAAAGCATATAGGAAACATAAAACTCGGTAATATTAACTGGGTTCATAGATTTGCCGATTTGGGTATTATGATAGGGGAAAGGAAATATTGGGGTAAAGGGTATGGGCAGGAAGCAATTAGATTGTTATTGCATTATGCTTTTTCGAGGTTAAATCTAAACAAGATAATTTTAGGAGTTTATGCAAATCATAAATCGGCGGTAAAAGCATATCAAAAGGTTGGATTTAAGATTGAAGGAAGGATTGAAAAAATATTTAATTTAGATGGTGTATATATAGATAAGATATTTATGGGTATAACTTCACGCAAATTCTTCGCGAAATAAAATGAATAAATTTAATATCATTTTTGAATCTCCCAAGGTGTAGCATAGATTGATAATAAAAATATACTTAATGTTTGGAGTAAAGGTGTGGGTGATAGAGCCTTTTTATGTTTATCATCATCAAGGGGAAATGCGTTTTTATCCTTCTCCTTTATCAAGATTTATTTATAGATTGATTAGTAAGAGAAAAATATCGTTGATAAAAGCCAAAGATTTGAACCCGCAAGGGATATTTTTACAGCGGTGAATAAAGCTGTAGAAGAAATAGAGCAAGTTTTTTATGAATATAAGAAAATGCATCATTTTTCTATTGATTATGTATGCAATGTTATGAAGTCGCAAGTGGCTAATAATGTTTTTAAAAAGAAGTTATGCGATGAATTAGCTGTGTTTTATTCTGCAAACGGGATGTTAAATGATATAGAGAAAATATTCATAAGTACGAGCATAATAAATTTGTCATTGGACAGAAAAGATTTGTGGTCAAATCTGCGAAAAAGCTTCCAATCCTTAATTAACAAAGGAAGAGATAAATTTAATATTCGTGTTATTGATTATCAAAATCCAGATTTTGAAAAACATGAGGTTTATAGAAAGCTACATCATAAAACATCTGGAATGATTGCAAGGCCAATAAAAACATTTGATTTGCAATTTGATATGCTAAAAGAGGATAATGCTATTTTAGTTGCTTTGCAAGATTTGCAAAATGACAAATTTATCGCCTTCAGTTATTTTTTTCATCACAACAAAAGAGCTTATTATGAGTCAGCTTCCGATGATCCTGATTATTTTTCAGATACACCGTTAGAACATTACATAATATGGACAGCTATTGAATACTATAAAAAAAGAAATTTTAATTTTTTTGAACTTGGGGGCAACAGTTTGGCCCCCAGCTATTTAATCACCCAAGTCAAAAGGATATAAATATTTCCTTCTTTAAAAGAGGATTTGGGGGAAAGATTCTTTCTTTATACCAAGGCATAAAATATTACGATAAAAAATATATGAAGAAAGATTTGGAAGATAATTTGCAGAGATTATTAAAAAGTTATGAATAATTTGAAGAAATTTTTTTCTCCTCGTTATCATTTTGGATATTTAAAGCGTGACATCAAATTTTTCTTTGTTCATTTTACAAAAACCTTTTCTTTGAATAGCCTGTCAACTATACTTAAATTTATCTCTACTTTTATGTGGGCACTGGTAGATAATGCTAAACTTTTGGGATTTTATTCTTTGTCTGCTGTCCCTGTTTCTATAATGCAAAAAGGCACAATTGCAAGTATGATAGCCCGAACTAAGATACCTTCCACAGAAAACAGTGAAGAGGAATCGAGTTTTTTAAAGACATCTATAATCATAGATTTTGTTCTGATGGCTTTAGTAGCCATTGGGTTAATCTTTTTTTTCACTGCTACTCACGCCGAGATAATAAACAATTTAGGATTAATCACCCTTCTTTTTGTCACAATGATAGCATTTTCAGAGGCTTTTACTTCAGCGGCTACTACCTCGTGCATATCAAGAAGGAGGTACTTATGGAATTTTTTAGTCTCTAATCTAAGAA
>QMND01000152.1 GCA_003647605.1 Candidatus Shapirobacteria bacterium
ACAGGGGTTCCTGCTTTTAACCCTACTTGTTTCGCTGATATGGTTGATATTTCACCAACTACCTCGTAAGATGGAAATGCTTGGGGCAGTTTATCGATGTCTATTCCGATGAGTTCTGAAAGTTTATTGCTCCATTTGTTTTCTCTGTAGCTGAACAAGCCCACCATGTCTGCAGTATAGTAATCCGCTGTGATTTGCCCACATAACTTATAGATAACGTAACCTTGCGAAGAAATGAGTATTTTCCATGTCTTATTGTAATTTTCGGGTTCATGTTTCTTGAACCAGAGAATTTTTGGAACTAACATACGATGGCTTATAGGATTTCCGTTGATCTCTAGGAAAGTCTGATTGCCTACGTTCTCTTTCAACCATTCTATTTCCTTTAAAGCTCGCGTATCCATGTAGAGAATTGCCGGGCGTATCACCTTACCGTTCTTATCTAAAGCAGTTAGGTTAACAGATAAGCCGCTTATACCAAGTCCTGCAATCTGGTTCGGAGGAATACGAGATTTCTTTAAGCATCCCTTGACAGCGAATATAAAATTTTTCCACCAATGAATCTCAGGATTCTGCTCAACCCATCCTGGCTTCAGAAAATTGACATCATTAGCTACGGAACATGAACCATAAATCTTGCCTTCAGCATTAGTTATAACTGCCTTTACTGCAGAAGTTCCGATATCCACACCCATAAAATAAGACGGCATTTTGTCACCATTTTGGGAAAAAAGGGGGGAAAAAGTTTTACTTCGGTTTAAAGATATATTCCTTCGGTTTTTCGTATACGCCCCAAGTGTCTATGGCTACCTTTAACTCTTGACTCGTTTTTGCTGCTTCAACTAAAGGTATGCCTTTAGCGGCTGCCTCAACGGCAGCGACCATTGCTTTAACGCCTGCAGTTACGCCCATAGGATGACCTAACACTCCACCTCCTGCTATCATCATTATATCTATCCCGACATCTTTGACATGCTGAGTAGCTAGACCTGGGTAAACTCCTCCGCTGAGAGCAGGTAATGTGGACTTAATTCCATAAAGTGGATCTCTGAGAGCATGCACAGACCAGAAATACTCCCTAATTGGTTGATACATTTTCCCGTAAGCAGAGGACAGTATTGTTATATCGGCTCCGCATAATCTAACGAGTTTTTTAACTGTATGATATGTTATACCCATGTTTTCTGGTCTTACAAGTGCCCTAGCCATTGTCGGATGTGCTAACAAAGGGACGGATACGCTTGGATCCTCAGCTACCATTCTTAAATTCTCATATCCAGATGTGATATAGTTGATCAGAAGACAGTTAGCGCCTTCTTCTACCGCCTTCTCGGCAATTTCAAGCATTTTATCGCTCCTGTCCGTTATATTAAGTGCATAGAGGCATTTTTTGCCTGTTTCTTCCTGTGCTTTATCAAGTGCTTCCATAACTGCATGAAGCCTCTCGATGCGTGGGCAATAACTTGGATCTGACTGCATCTCGTCATCCTTTATTAAATCCGCCCCGCCTAATGCCGCTTTGTAGCATACTTCTGCGACTTCCTTTGGAGACATGCCAGTTTTAGGTTTGAGAATGGCTCCAACTAAAGGTCTGTCATGTATGTTTAACATGTTTCTTAGACCTGGAATTCCGAATTTTGGTCCCTTAAACTCTTTTACTAAATTCTTTGGTAAAAATACGTCAGTAAGCTTTACGCGAGCCGCTGTTACCGAAAATAAGTTTCCGGCAATTCCTGCTAAAACCATAGACATTGGCATACTTGGACCAAAGTTTTCAATGGGATGTGCGACTGCTATCATTACTCTTTGGTACCCTTCTGACGGAATTTCATATGTGCCAAGCACCTTAGCCTGATATTTTTTCCTTATCTCGCTCGTTTCAGTAGGAACTTTTATCCAAGTACCTGTTGTCGCCTCGGATGCTAATCCTTCAGCAATTTTAAGGAAATCTCTTCCAGGCTCAACCTCTAGTGAGTAAATGGCGATTATATGATTGTCCACGTCAACTCCTTCAAAAATAGAAAAAGCATATGGGTCGTAAGTAAACTCTTCAGCAGACACTTTCTTTCCCAGCTTAAACTATTTTTTCAGTGGAATCCATTTCTCCTTTATGACCTTTTCGTCACCGGGTTTGGAGTATATAAATATAAACTCGAGCGTCTGACTTCCTATATTTCTAAGGAAATGTTTCTCGCCTGGTTCGAAATAAAGTACGTCACCTGGTCCAACTTGCACAACCTTGTCTTCCGTTCCGAATTCTCCTTTGCCATGCACTATGAACATTGTTTCGGAACCTTCGTGGGAGTGTAATGGGGCCTCCATTCCAGGTCCATATATGCTCATGCCCATCACTATATCCTTTTTCCCGATATTTTCTTCGTCAATGAAGATTCTGACTCGTCTGGTTTCCTGGTTTGGGGCATGGTATTCTTGCGGTTCATCAAATTTTACGACGATCATGATCTCACCTCATTTTTAGAGATTAAAAGTTTTCAGTTCAGATATAAAAAGGTTTTACCACTTGCTTTCTCAAGCTTTCAAACTTTATGAGTAAATTTAAAATACGTGCTATGCTTGTTTACAGTTACAAGGGAGGTTTCAAGATGGTAGGGGGTTATGTTGGCAAAATTCTCAGAGTCGACTTGTCCCAGAACAAGATTTCCAAGCAAGATCTAGACCTTTCATTAGCTAAAAAATTAATTGGAGGGCTGGGGATTGCGGCTAAGATTATGTTGGAAGAAATGGATGTAAATACAGACCCATTCGACCCTGATAACAAGCTTATATTTGCTACCGGTCCGTTGACAGGCTCTACTGTGCCCGCGGGATGTAAATCCATACTGGTTTCAAGGTCTCCGTTGACGGGCATATGGGGAGAATCAATTTTTTCAGCAAA
>QMND01000153.1 GCA_003647605.1 Candidatus Shapirobacteria bacterium
AGCCGCAATTGGGCGGTCTGGCTGCCTGATTTTCTAAAAAATTTTGACTCTGAAACACTTAGATATTATCTAGTTATTAATGGCCCGGAAACATCAGATACGGATTTTTCTTGGTCAGAATTTCAGGCCAAGACTAACAATGAATTGATTGGCAATCTTGGCAACCTTGTTTACCGAACTTTCTCTTTGATAAAAAAGAACTTTCCTAATGGAATTGAATATCAAAAAAAATTAGACGGCAAAAGCGAGAAACTTCTTAATCAAGCAAAAGAAAGTTTTGACCTTGTAGGCAAGTCAATTGAACAAGGACGCCTTCGGCAGGCAATAAAAATAGTTATGCAACTTTCAGAAGAGGCTAACCGGTATTTAAGCAGCACTGCGCCTTGGAAAAACGCAAAGGAAGACCCTTCTCAAGCAGAAAAGGATTTAGCCATAGCAGCGCATACAATCCATTGTTTGGCTATCTTAATAAACCCCTTCTTGCCCCAAACAACAGAACGGATTAATCAAGCAGTAAACTGGGATTTGAATAAAATTTCTTGGCAATACCCGCTTCCTGGGTTTGTCAAAATAAGCAATTTAAAACCTTTGTACAAAAAGATTGAGGACTTTGAAGTTGATAAACAGCGTTCACTGTTAGGCTAAAAAATACCCAAAAACAATCTATTTATCTTAATATGCAAATCAATTTAAAATTGATAAAAATACCACTGACTTGTCAATAACCAGTGGCTTTTTATTTTTTATACAAAAACCCTTTGAGTTTATCTCCCAAAGAGTCAAAAATAAAACCTGGTCGGGGATGCGAGATTCGAACTCGCGATCTCCTGCTCCCAAAGCAGGCGCCTTAAACCGCTAGGCCAATCCCCGATTAAATTCTTATTACCTTGTTACAAACTAAACTTACTTTCTTTTGATTAAACTTTAGACCCGCGATTTTCCCGACATCACGTCGGGACGCCTTAAACCGCTAGGCCAATCCCCGGTTGCTTCATTAAAACATTAAAACAATTTAACAATACAACTATTTCCTTTTATTACTCTATTATTCTATTACTTCTGGTTCCACACGGTTCTTCATTCCCTGTCATAACATCGGAATTCCTCGGAACAAGACTAAACAATACAAATATTATCATCTTATTCAGCTCTGTCAACCACTTTTAATAATTCATGGTGTATCAAGCCATTTGAAGCTAACAAATCTTTTGATTTAATGTTCCAATCTTCACCTTTAAAATTAGTTGCTTTGCCGCCTGCCTCGCGGATAATTAAAACGCCTGGCGCCACATCCCATAAATTAGCCTTGGGCACTAAAAATCCTTGGGTTCTGCCACGAGCCAACCAACAGGTTTCTACTGCAGCTGAACCAAGCTGCCTGGCATCAATGGCTTTTTCCCTTAAAACTAAACTCATCTTGTGGCCCTGAACAATTGACTTGTCAGAATAGCCGTAGCAGTAGGTGATAATTGCATTGGAAAGTTTCTTTGTCTGAGCCACTCTAATCTTTTTAAAGTTTAAATAACTGCCTTGACCTTTAACTGCCCAGTATAATTCGCGCATATAAGGCAAATTAGCCACTGCCAAAACCAATTCCTGTCTGTAAAACAAACTCAAGCATACTCCCCAAAGTGGCGAGCCCATAGCAAAGTTGGTTGTTCCGTCCAAAGGATCAATTGTCCAAAGATAATCAGATTCTCTTTGATAATATCCAGTTTCTTCTGACAGAACTCCATGACTGGGAAAATTCTTCTGAATAGCTGATAAAATGATTTTATTACTGGCTATATCCGCAGGAGTCACAATTTCATGCTTTGATTTTTTGTTAAAAGTCAATTTTTTGGTCTGACTAAAAAATTTAAGCAATTTTCTGCCTGCTTGCTGGCTAATTTTTAAAGCAAATTGTTTTTCTTTGACCCAATTCATATTTTTTCTAAAATTTTTAATTCCAATTTATTGTTATCCGTATCCCAAACAGCAAAAGTGGCTTTGCTAAACATACCAGCCAGAGTGCCGGGATTAATTAATTGAGTGTGGTTAATTGTCTCAATCCAAGGCTGATGGGTATGGCCGTAAAAAACGATGTCATATTTATTGCTTTTAGCTAATTCTTTGGCTTTGTCTGGCTTGTGGACAAGGGCCACCTTCCTGCCATCAATTTCAAATTCCCCTTTGTCTCCATAATGGATAAGATGAGAAAAATTCTTTGCTTTTTCCATTTCCACACTCCGGTCGCAAACATTGCCATAAACCAAATGAATTCTACCTTTAAAACCTGGGGCTAACGTTTTAGTTAAGGTTGCCGGCGCGCACAAATCTCCGCAAACAATCAATTCTTCTATTTTATTTTTACGGGCCCAATTTAAAAATTTCTCTAAATTAGCCAAATTGTCATGAATGTCAGAAATAATAGCTATTTTCATAA
The DNA here is from genome assembly GCA_003647605.1 of Candidatus Shapirobacteria bacterium. Classification (GTDB taxonomy): domain Bacteria; phylum Patescibacteriota; class Microgenomatia; order UBA12405; family UBA12405; genus B61-G2. Next base: position 2,426 of record QMND01000153.1, read on the forward strand.
GTCTTCATTTAAAAACCAATTAATGCTGACGTAGTTTTTTTAATGTTTTGACATCATTAATTCTCTTCCCGTCAGCTGGGGTTTCTAAAACTAAATTCATTTTTTTTAACCTTGGCTCATGGATTAAGGCCCTAAACCCTTCCAGTCCAATCTTGCCATAACCAATATGCTCGTGGCGGTCAATGTGCGAGCCCAAATCTGTTTTTGAGTCATTAGCATGAATCAATTTTAATTTTTTCAAGCCAATAATTTTATCAAATTGATCAAAAGTTTTTTTAACTGCTTGCTGAGTTCTAATATCATAACCTGATTCAAAGGCATGGGCCGTATCATAACAGACACCGATTTCTATTTTGTTTTTTGTTAATTGTTTTTTGATTTTTGAAAGGATTTCGGCAATTTCCTCAAAGGTATCGCCAATGATTTTTCCGGCTCCGGCTGACATTTCTATTAAAAATTGGGTGCTGCCC
>QMND01000154.1 GCA_003647605.1 Candidatus Shapirobacteria bacterium
AACTTCTTCTCTATTTCTCTTACAACCATTATCCCATCCTCCTCAAAACCTTCAAGGCTTTAGCCACTAGCTCTGGAATGTAAATTCTTTCCAAAGTTAAAAGCCAAACGTTTCCATCCAAAGGCCCAGACTTCTTATACTCCAAGTAAAAATGCTCTCCTTTTTCGACTGGAACATCGAACTTAACGACTTTTATTCTCTTCTCCACTAGACCACTTCCTTTAGACTAAAATCCCAAGGCTTCTTTTAGCCTCATTCTCCACCTCTCTGGATATTTCGTTAACTCTGGAAGCTTCTCAGCAAACCTCCCCAGTATATACCTGTATTCTTCTAGGGTCTCTTCCCTAGGCTCTCCGGTCGGGCCTTTCGCTATGAACCACGAGATTCCCGTAGCCCAATTCCTAAGCCATTCCTTTTGGATCGGAGCTAAAGGAAGCTTTTCAAGTTCTGTCTCGAACCTAACCTCTTCTGGAACTTTTTTGAACGCTGGAGGTTTTAACTCTCTTGTAACCTTAACTTCTTCAAACTTTACTTCCGGAATTTCCATTTTCTCACCTCTTTAAATTTTGCTTTAGCTAAATAAAACTCTTTGTCATACGCTAAAGCAAGCTTGAAGCCAAGCTTATGCATAGAGCTATTAGCGCAAGTATTATCATTATCCCCGTAAACATTTCGGTTATGTCTTCTGGATTTTTAGGGCTTCCCAGCAGCCTTAGCATAAACTTAATCCCTCCAAAAGCCAAAACTATGCTTCCTATCCCAACTATTAAGGTTTTGTAGATCGGGGGAGGGGGAGCAAGCTCTTCCTCAGCTCCGATTGAGTAAGCTGGTTCGGGGTCTGCGTATTTTCTCACCAAGAGCCAATCAACCTCAAAAATCGAGTTCGCTTCAGTTCCAATTTCCTTCACCGCAACTCCTATTTTATAGCTCGGATAATACCACTCATTTTCCGGAAGACTCCAGATCGAGCTTCGGTTTATCCAATCAACCTCCCACTTGGTTATCGAGCTCGAAAGCTTTGCTCTTAGTATCCTGTATTGAGGCTCGTGCTTGTCCCTATACCTCCCTCTAACTCCTCCAATCCATTCCGCATGATATTCTTCATACCCAAGTTCTTGGCTTAAGGTAATTCCATATGCGCATTTCGTTCCCATGCAGTCTATCGCTTCCCCATTTCTCCAAGCATGAATTCCATAGTGATAGTTCTCGTTGTTCGGGTTCAGCTCCGGAACTCTTCCTTTTATCTCAACGGTTGCGTTTTCATAATATTCCTTAAGCCTTAAAGCTCTATGGCTTTTGTACCACAGCCACCAATCCCCGGGGTTTTTCATGTAAAGCTTGGAATTGTTAACCCAGCAATGAGTTGAAGGGCATCTATAGGCTTCCCACCTAGTCAAGTTGATAGAAGTCCCGTTCCAATCTTCAAAGAGGTCAAAAACCCTTTCAGCATCGCTTTTCCCCAGCGCATTGGGATTTCCGTAATATAAGTATAGGGTAACCTTTCCATAAGCTGGGATTTGGGGAACTTTTACCCATACTAAGGGATTGGTATAGTTCTCTATCCAATATGGAAGCTCTTGGTTATCTAGCAAGAACCTTATGTCCCCCAAATCCTCTCTCATTTTCGTAGTATAGTTAAACCTTATTAAAACTTGGAAATTGGCCAAGCTCTTCCCACTTTGCTCTGTTATCACTATTTTTCTCCTGTATTTCCATTTCGAGCTCCACCAAGGGTCTAAGCTCTCAAAATAGTTCGAGTTTTTCAGGCTTATGTTAAACTTTCCTTCGCTATTGACCGGAACTCTAAACCAAAACTTCAAAGTTTTGCTCGACCCTATGGTTATTTCCGTTCTTATGGAAGGAACGCTATGCTCTATAGTTGAATTAAGCTCTACCCATTCGAGCTTCCAACCGGCTTCGGTGTGATTCCCCACAACTTCCCAATTGTTAGCCCAATAGGTCTTGTTGGTTAGGTTATACCCTTCCCAGCACAAGGGAAAGCAAGTTGGAATGGATTCGTTGCTCTTATGCACTAGAAAGGTATAATTGGATAGGGTGCAATTCAAGTGGGTTGAGTTGATGGAAGCCAAGCTGTCGCAGGTCTGATACCTAGTTATGTTTCCCCAATCCCAAACAGTCTTGTTATAGCTTATGTTCCTGAGCTCGCTTACGCTCAAGGGCTCTACCAAGCTATTGCCAAATCTCGCAGAAACGTTAACTGTTTGAGTTCCTATGTAGCTTGTGAAGTTGCATATGGCTTCGCAATCTTTTAAGCAATAGTAAACTTCCCTATCGCAGGTTATGGAGAAATTTTGGGCTTGAGCTATGGAAAGGGAAAGGAGTAAAATTAGGGGAATAGTCAGTTTCTTCATATTTATAATTGAGCCGAAGGAAAATAAGTTCTTATGTCATACCTAAGCTAAGTAGCTTAAGGCTATTCCTATCAAGCTCATCACTATGGCGAACAAAACAATCAGCTTAACCCAATCCTCTGGCTTGGTGGGAGTCGCTGAGAAGAAAGCTCCTATCATCATCAGCAAGACTCCAGCTCCCATTATAGCCCCAACCAAAGCTCTCGTTACTAGTGGAATCGATGGGTTGAGCTGGATTACCAAAGTGTTAGACCCTATCGCAGGCTCTATCGGTATTTTACCTCCTTTCTTAGCAGGAACTACTATTATTACATCGTTAGCCGAATCATAGCTTGCGCTTACTTCTATCCTTTTCTTTGAGTGGGTAGTATAAAGCGTTGAGACCTCTTTCAAGCCTTCCCACTTTATGGAATTGGGAACTATCAGCTTGTCCGCCCATATGGTTACATCTGTGTAGTTGTTGTCTATGTAGAATGTAATCTTATTGTCCTCTAGTATGAAGCTCGCTATGTAAACCTTATC
>QMND01000155.1 GCA_003647605.1 Candidatus Shapirobacteria bacterium
GTGCAGGCCCGGTTGCTTGAGTACGGCGGCATAGTCAGGCCGGTAAAGGCCAAAGCCCTGGCGATTCCCATTTGGGACAGAATTAAGCACCGGAAAGTATTCCGATCGCCTCTGCGCCGGACGTTGCCCAAGCATATTAAGCTCTGGAGATCGAGCTCCGGGTATGCCTTTTTGGCTGATATTCGCAAGCGTCCTCCGCGACCGTGGTATCTTCTTGTCCCACAGGCAAGGGTCCGGCCGCAGCTTAGGTTCCGCAAACACGTTGAGGGGAGGCTCAGACCGCTTGTAACCGAGCTTGCCAAGCGCGCAAGGGAGGAGCTGAGAGGTGGCTGATCCGCTGCTTACGCAGATTATGGACAACATGGTGACTGCAATCGGCCAGATCAGCCCGACGAACGGGTACGAGCGGACCGTGCGCACAACCTCCCGAATGAGCCTCATGCCTGCGCAGCCGCAATATGACGCCGTTTTCATGGCAGCCGTTTCGGAAGAGAAAACGGACTTGGCGGTGCAGGTTAAGGAATCGAAAGCAACGATTTCGGTTCTCGGCATAGCAAGTGATGCCGACGATACGGTGGATGCAGTGCATAAGCTCGCTGCGGATATAACAAAAGCGTTACATGTGGACCCGACCCGCGGCGGGCTTGCATTGGACACTCGCGTCGTCGGCATTGTTTACGATATGTCGGAGGAAGTCGCCCCGCTTGGGGCCTGTAACCTTGAAGTCGAGGTCATTTACAGGCACCGTTTGGGTGACCCGTACACCGCTGTATAAGAGGAGGCATCGAAATGCTCAGCAGGAAGAAACAGCTCGCTGCGAAGGTCGAAAGCACCAAGGGGACTAAGGAGACCCTCGCAGATGCTGACGCCAACATTCTCTGCGATGAGATTTCCGTCTCATTCAGCCCGGAAGAGGTGGTGAGGGACCCACTACGGTCTTCGATTTCACCGCTTGTCTCTCTACCCGGTGCGAAGATCGGGACGATCACTTGCAGGGTGGAGCTTAAAGGCTCAGGCACCGCCACAACCGCGCCCTCTTGGGGCACGCTGCTTCGGGCCTGCGGTTTTGAGGAGACTACAGACGCCGATTCGGTTTACTACACGCCGACAAGTGACGAGGACTCGATCCCGACGCTTACCATTGGGGTCAACAACGACGGCAGACTTGATCTGATCTACGGAGCCCGAGGGAACGTGTCTTTTGAGTTTGCAGCCAACCAGGTTGCCTACGCCACGTTTACCTTCACGGGAATCTTCGACGATACGACGGACTCTTCCATGTGGTCCCCGACGTATGAATCGACCATTCCGGTAACGTGGAAAAACGCCTCAATCAGCTTCAATTTCGGGGCTTCGTGGACAACTGCGGTAGTAAGCGCGCTTACGATCGACATGAACAACGAGGTGACCATTCGGCAGGATGCAAACGCCGCTACTGGTCTCTCTTACGCGATCATCACCGCGCGTGACCCTGGTGGAACGATTGATCCGGACAAGGTACTTGTTGCGACCCAGGACTGGATCAGCCATATAACGACGCCCACAACGGGCACCTTTTCCTTTGACCTTGGCACAAGCACCGGCAATAAGTTGTCGTTCAGCGCGCCCAAATTCCAAGTCATCGGGCGGGAAGACGGCGATAGGGATGGCGTTGCGGTTGATACGATCACTTTTAAGCTCAGGGCTGACAGCGGCGATGACGAGCTTATGATTGATCACGTGTAATCGGCAATCGAAAGGAGGAATGGCATGATCGTAATCAGCAGGAAGGACAAGCTGGAATACATTTTGAGAGAGGACCGGGACAGCAAAGAGCCGACCGTCTTCGTCTTCAGGCCGCTTACGGCCCGAGAACGCGCTGAGTGCGAAGATGTGCTTACATCAGCGTCTGTTGATCGCTTCCCGATGGGCACCTTTGCATACAAGGTGCTTAAGAACAGCCTTGTCGGCTGGCGGAATCTCAAGGATGACAAGGGCAAAGACGTGCCTTTTGTAACCGATGCCGACGGCAAGGTGACGGACGAATGCCTTGCGTTGCTCAGCACAGCGCAGCGTTTTGAACTTTCAGACGCTGCCTGGCGGTTCAACGAGCTCGGGGAGGACGAGGTAAAAAACTGAAGTTGGCTGCAGAGCTGATCACCGGCTCTGCAAAGGTTCCGAGGTGCGAAAGATGTCCGCACGCAACGCGCGGGACAGCCTGGTGCAAAGAGAACTGTCCTATAGCGAAGATTCCCTCCAGAGCTCTTTGGATCGCCCAGATGGCATCGTGGGTGGAAGCGGGCATCCTGCCCGAGTCCGGCGGCTTTTTGGACCAGCCCTATAAAACCATGGCGGCTATAGGCATTGTGCTGGGCAGAAAGGCGGAACTTGAGAACGAAGAGCTTAGGAGGCAGGAGCGGAAATGGCAGACCCGACGCTGAGAGTCGTCGTTAAGCTCGACGACCGGTTCACGGCCTCATTCAGGCGGTTGGTGAGCGTCGCCAAGGCCGGCGCAATGCAGATAAAAGCCGCCATGGCACCGATCAGCTCGCCGCAGGCTGCAGCTTCGGTCGCCCAGATGTCGGGGTCCTTGAAGGTCCTCAGCGCTCAAATGGCCAAAACGGGCGCTATAGCTCAAGGCGCTATGGGCCGAACCGGTCAGAGCATTCAGCATGCCACCCGCAGGCTTAAGGAGCAGCATGTAGCGCTCGGCGTCTGGGTCAAGCGCTGGTCTCACAGCCTTTTCTCGATCAGGCACCTTACCAGAGCGGTTCTTGTGACTTTCCTTGGCCGGATGTTGCTTGAGACCGGAACAAGGCTGCAGACCTTGGGACTGGCGTTTAGGAATCTTGCAGCCAGGATCCAGGCCGAGCCAATAAAAGCATTTAAAGCGTTTAGAGATGCATTACAC
>QMND01000156.1 GCA_003647605.1 Candidatus Shapirobacteria bacterium
AAGCGACTGATTTAAAAGAATTGAAAATAATTAGAGCTGAAATGGGAATAATCCATAATTTTTTTTTGATGAAAAACAAAAGGATAATACTACCTATCCAAAAGGCCATTAAAGAAACTCGGGAAACAGTAAAAATGAGAAGTTGAAATAAAAGTAGCCAAAAGATGATTAAAAAGATTTTGGTAATTTTTTTCTTAATTTGAAAAATATAAGCTAAAAATATAACTAAAAAGACACTGAGAAAGACAGCTAGGTCGTAATGGCCAGCAAAAGAAGCGTTGATTCTAGACCATTGACTGAGTTGAAGAATGTATCCCTTAGAAAATTCCTCGTTCATGGTAGAGATCATTGGCCAAGCTAGGAATTTTTGACCATAACCATAGATAGTTACAAAAAATGAAGCTAGTAAAAAGAATGGTATGGGCCAATTAAGATCTTTTTTTCGAGGAATAGCACTGATAGCTATAAAGGCCAATGACATGTATTCTAGTCGACGAAGGAAATGGAGAATGAGGATGTTGGCAGGAGTAGTTTTGAGAATTAGCAGGGCGTGCAAGGTTGATAAGGATATGGCTAGAAAATAAATTAAAAATAGTTTAAAAATCTTGTTTTTGAAGATAGGAAAGGAGTTTTTGAGTTGATGAAGGAAATAAAAGAAGACAGAAATGGCAATCAAAACATCGTCGAGACGGATAGCTACATAAGTGTTTTTAACGGTAGATAAAGGAAATTTGGGATAGAGAGGAATAAATAGGATTAAGATAGCTAAGATGGGTCTTAATAAGTGGAATTTGTTTTTATTTAAGTTCATATTTTGCTAATTAGATGGCGATAGTCTTTTTTGATTAGACTGCGGAGAAGAATGCCGGTAGTTATAAATAATTTAACTAACTTTTGTTGATAAACTGGTTTGTGTTTGGAGAAAAAGGCGATCATACCCTGAAATTCTCTGATTAATTTGTTTTGACTGTAATTATCAGAAGCTCCACCTAAATGAATAATCTGAGGGCCAATTAAGTAATTGATAGATTGTTGAGGAAATTTTTTTTTGATACGGTAGGACCACTCTATTTCTTCTCCGTACATAAAATAAGATGGATCAAAACCTTGAGTAGCCGACACAACTGGTTGACGAATAAGCATGAAAGCCCCAGTTACCCAGTCTTGAGGGTGGTCGTTGGTGTAGAACTTGTCTTTGGTGTAGAAGTTGGGGGTGTGAGGATGAATAGGAGGAATAATTTTGTTGATTAGGGGTAAATCGTCTAGACCTAGAGCCCAAGTAAAAGTATTAAAAAGATTAGGAAAAAATCCACCTGAAGCTTGGATACTTTTGTCTTGGTTGAGCAGTTGAGCTGTGCAAACTGAACTATGAGGGTGGGCTGATAACCAGTCTAGAGATTGACTAATGGCTGAATGCAAAATGAGGGTGTCGGAGTTTAGAAAAAGTAGATAATTACCTCGAGCTATTTTAATGGCCTGATTATTGCCTCGAGCAAAACCAACATTTTTTTTGTTAATGATTAGTTTAAATTGAAGTTGAGAGTGTTTTTGTTTGAACTTTTTTAGGGCTTCAACAGATTGATCTTGGGAATTGTTGTCAACTACGATTATTTCGGTAGGGCTTTTTTTATCGTTGGTGGCCGATTTGAAGTTAAAACAAAGACCTTTGTCTTTAAGAATTGAATTGAGGCAATTGATAGTAATGTCTTTGGTGTTGTAAGACAGGATAATAATGGATAATAGTGGTTTGATATTATTTTTCGGCATGTTTGAAGGAAAAAATTGATTTGTAGTTAATCAGACTGATGTAAATAAATGTTTCTAATAAAAACAGAATAATTAGGCGACTGATTGGCGAAGAAGGAAAATAACGAAGAGTTAGTTTGTTGGAAAACACTTGATTATTAACAATGAGTTTATTGGCTTCTCTCTTTTCTGGTTTGGTAAAAACATCTTTTTGCCAATCAAAACCATTGATAAATAGAGATTGTTTAAAAGGGAAGATAATTTCTTCTAGGTAGTAAGTTTGGATAGTGTCTTTGATAATTTGTTTAGCTTTTTCAGGTGGGTGGTTTATTTTGATGGCCAAGGGGTGTTTTTTTCGATAATTTTGGACATAAAAATCAATGATGGTTTGACGATCTTGATTAGAATAAAAAGCTTTGACTCGAGGGATTTGAATGGTGTCGCCGGGTTCGGTTGATTTGATGCTGTTGGGTAAATTGGGAATGGGAGGGATAGGCCAAAGCAGATAAGTAATGGCGACTAAATTGAAAATAAATAAACTAATTAGAAAATAAATTTTTTTAGATTTGAACATATTTATTGAAAGAGGACAGGTCGGCCAAGTTTGTAAGTCAATTTTTTGTTTTGTCTGTCCCCTATTTTTTTAGCTGGGATACCGCCCCAAATTTCCAGAGGAGGGATGTTTTTAGTAACCACAGCTCCAGCTCCAACAATAGCCCCTCTACCGATATGGATATTAGGTAAGATAATGACTCGAGGGCCAATAAAGACATAGTCATCGATTTGGACTGGTCCATCTTGATTGCCAAAATTGTCTGAATGGATGTTGTGTTGATTGGTATAAATTAGAACTTGGCTGGCAATGTCGACATGGTTACCAATAGTTAATTGACCTCGACCATCTAAAAAAGCATCTCTACCAATGATAGTATCTCTACCCATCTTGATTTGAGATGGCTGGAAGAAATTGGCACCAGTGTGAATAGTGGTGGTCAAAAAATTGAGTTTTATACCTGAAATTAAGTAAAAGAGTTTGCGAATAGTGTGACTGGGAATGTGGCCTATCCAAGATAAAATCATCAACCAGAATTCGGACAGAATGGTTAAAATGCGATTAGTGGCTTTGGGAA
>QMND01000157.1 GCA_003647605.1 Candidatus Shapirobacteria bacterium
GCATCTCTGAAGGTTTTGGAGATAGAAAAGCAGTTACCTATGTTTTGAGATATGAGTTTTTTAATGGAGGCTTCTGGGGAGATGGATAGGTAAAAATCCTGTTGACCAGCTTGCCAATGACATTTGAGAGGATAGATGTTAGGTTCTAGTGGTAGGGAGGGGAGAAGTAGGGGGGCGTCGATGTGATGAAAGTGGCGACGGTAAAAAAATTGGCGGATAAAATTAGTGATGTATTCAAGAATAAATTGTCCTTGAAATTGAGAAGAATTTGGTTTAGACACAGTAAAAATGGATTATTTTAGTTTAGTGCTTTCTTTGTGTTCAGTTCTTTTTCGGCACCATTTACAATACTTTTTGAGTTTTAGTTTATCGGGAGTGTTGATTTTGTTTCTCTCGGTAAGATAATTTTGAGCTCCACATTCGGTACAAATTAGAGCAACTAAAAAGCGATTTTGTTTTTTCTTGGCCATGGGGGTATTTTATAGGTAAATGGGCTAAATGCCAAGTTGTAAGTTGGAATGAGGTGGTTTGGAGCCCGGAATGGAATTTGAATCCATGACCTTTCCCTTACCAAGGGAGTGCTCTACCAACTGAGCTATCCGGGCAAACGGTTTTATTATAACAAGAAAAAAGATGGGGTTGGGATAAGTAGATATAAATTGTTATAATTTAAGGCGTAGTTTCGGAGGGTTGGCCGAGTGGTTATGGCGCTGGTTTTGAAAACCAGTGGGTGTATGCCCTCACGGGTTCGAATCCTGTACCCTCCGCTTTGTGGTTTTTGAGAATTAACAATAATGGGTGTCAGATTTGGTTAGTGTTAGAATGAATGGATGAGAAAGTTGTTAAACAAGAATTTAGACGAACTAAAAAAAGAGGATATAGTTAAAATTAAGCTGGTGTGTTTTGATTGCGATGGGGTGACGGTAGAAAAAGGAACTGAGATTATCAAAGAAACAGAAAGGGAGATAATTGTGACTAAACAAATTAGTAGTGGGTTGGTAGAAAAAATTAAGGAATTGAGTAAGTATTTTCAGATAAGTTTTTCCTCGGGTAGAAGTATGTTGTATTTGAAAAAAATGTACGGTCGAGTTTTGGGAAAAGGGGTCAGTTTACAATCGGAGATTGGCTTGTTCAGTTTAGTGAAAGGTGAATTAAAGCAGAATTTTGTTTTGAGTGATTATGAATTGGGAGTGATAAAAAAAATTAGAGATGATTTGGAAAAATTGGAGAACGAGAAGATTAAGGGTTTTGAACCAAAATTGTTTTTGATTACTTTGCATAGTTGGGGGGTAATAGAAGAAGTGGAGCAGATTGTTAGAAAGTATGATTACAAAAATGAATTTTATTGTTGGTGGAACGAGGAAGCTTACGATATAGCTCCCAAGAGAATTAACAAAGGCAGTGCTTTGAAAAAATTAGGGGAAAGATTGGGAATAAAAGTGGAAGAGATGATGACAGTAGGTAATGGAATTAATGATAAAAATATGATTGAACAGGTGGGGGTGGGAGTGAGCACGGATGGACTACATTTGGAAGCTGACTTTGTGGTGGAAGGAGAACATTTAGGAGGCGAGATGGTTGTTGATAAATTATTGGAGTTAGTTGAAGGAGCCTAAGGAGAGATTCGAACTCTCGACCTTCCCTTTACAAGAGGGGTGCTCTGCCAGCTGAGCTACTTAGGCAGTAGTTTGATTTTATCAACTAAGGTAGAATAATGCCATGAAAAAGATTTTGGTGTTAACCGACGATTTGCCTTGGGGGCATAGGTCGATTGCTAGGGCTATTTGTGGATATTTGAAAAAGAAAGAAGAAAAGGAAGGTTGGCAAGTTTTTTATGAAGAAGTTAAAATGGGAGAAGCTTGGATTGCTGATTTATACACAGGAATGTCTCGTTTGTTTCCTAAAATAAATAGGTTGCCATATAAAGCCTTGTCTTTGAAAAGTATTAGGAAATTGTCGTTGGCAATAGTGGGGCATGGCGACTTGGAGTTAAAAGAGTTAGTGAGAAAAAGTAAGCCTGATGTAATTATTTCTAGTTATTTTATACATAGCCATGTGTTGGTTAGTTTAAGAAAAAAATTTGGTTTTGATTTTAAATTATGGACAGTAGTAGCTGATCCGTGGACAATTAACCCCATATCTTTTGTGCCTGATGCTGATTTACATTTGGTTTACGATGAGGTTGGGGTGACGGATGGACTCAAACATGGGATTAAAAGAGACAAAATACTAAAAACAGGCTGGTGGACTAGGCCGGAGATGTTCGAAAAGTTTGATAGATTGAAGTCGAGAAAGAAGTTGGGTTTTAGAGATGATAGACCGGTGATTTTTGTAGGAGGTGGAAGTTTGGGAACTACGGCCATAATGAAGTTTTTACCAATTTTGTTTTTGTTAAAAAAGCCGATAGGAGTGGTGTTTAATAGTGGAACTGATAAGATGGTATTTAAGATAGTAGAAAGGTATAAGAAAATTTTTGATAAGTTTTTTAAGAGAAAATCTTTTATTCAAATTAAGAATTTAGGTTGGATTGATAATATGGCTGAGGTGTTGTCGGCTTGTGATATGGTTTTTGGCAAGGCTGGTCCTAACTTTTTGTTTGATGTGGTGGCCAGTGGTAAACCTTTGGTGGCTATTACCCATATTGGGGGGCAGGAGGATGGAAATATAGACTTAATTAGAAAGAAAAAATTGGGTTGGGTAAAAGAGAAAACGACTGAATTGGCCAAGTTTTTGAAAAATTATTCGGAAAATCCGGATAAGTATAATAAGAAATTTAGGAAAAGTGTGGTAGAGGAGAGAGAGAAAAATAAGCAGAGTTTGGGGAAAATAAATACCTACCTAAGGC
>QMND01000158.1 GCA_003647605.1 Candidatus Shapirobacteria bacterium
CTACAAGTCTTACTGTAAAAGGAAAAATTCCTTTTGCAAATGATGATACGGCATCAACTGCAAGATTAAATTTTGCCACCAGAGCATTGTGTTTCTCTTGACCATTTTCATCTTTTTTCATTGCCCCTCCTACACAGAATTGATTATGGATTCTTTTGCTTCTTTAATTTTGTTCTGAGCAATACCGTCAGCCATGTTATTAAACTTGCTTCGAGCATGGCCCTTGACCCAACTAAATTTGAATGCTTTAAATTCGGGGGTCAAAGCATCCAGCTTTTTCCATAACGCAACATTGAGAACTGGTTTTCTATTTGACTTTCTCCAACCATTTCTCTTCCATGTAGGTAAGTATTCTTCGTAATTGTCTGAAATATATTTAGAATCAGGCCTTATTAAACATGAGTGGTTTTTAGCACCACCGTATTCGCGATCCAGAAGCTTTTTTAAAGCCCTCATTCCTTGAATAACAGCCATTAATTCCATCTGGTTATTGGTAACATTGATTCGATAACCACCACCACGACGCAATATATTATTTCCAGCATCAATGATTATATAACCATATCCGCCCGGACAGTTAGCGCCTCTTTTGTTTCCTGAGCAACCTCCGTCTGTATATATAATAAATTCCACTATTTATTATATTCCTTTTGATTTTATGGAAAATTTATCTGCTTCAAACTTGAGAAGCTGATTCATGTATTTTTTACCCTTTACAGGATCTATGGACATTAAAAATGAGGCCCATCCCTTTAATTTTCTCAAATCCCCTTTTGTTGTTTTATCAGCATTTTTTACTGTAGCATGATGCACTTCTGCTCTGAATTTATGTACATCTTTACGTTGTACTGATTTTTTAACATTCACTACCACACCGCATATTTTAAGTCGGCCGGCGCTTGATTTCCATATAGTTTTCTTTTTATTTGGAGCAAACCCATAAGCCCATAATAATTGATAGGCTTTTTGTTTTATTTTCTTTTTCAGTTCGAATTTTGTCAAATTCTTGCTACTGAAAGCAAGATCGTCTGCATATCTTGTGTATGCAATTCCTTCTGTGGCACAGAATTCTTTCATTGATTTATCAAATCCGCGCATTACTATATTAGCAAGCATAGGAGATGTCGGGAACCCTTGCGCGGTAAACCCCTCAAAAGTGCAAAGTTCTATAATTCTATTAAATAATGAAATGTATCCCGTCTCTTCGCAATATGCAGGTATATGTACTGCTTTAATTTCTTCACATTTAAAATCAAAATTATGTGTTTTATTGTGATACAATGATGGATTGCATCTTCCATCAAGCATTCTTTCATAATACTTGCAATATCTGCAGATATGTTTATTTCCAAAAAGACAATTTTTTAAATGGTCAATAGATATTGAATCAAAAAAATCTTTAATATCTATTTTTCCAAGACATTTGGCTCCAACGTGGCAATCGGCGTTTGTAACGATTCCTCTTTTTAAAACAAATCCGTGAGCTGATGGGTCAGCTTTATACCTTCTGAATACACGCCAATATATACTTTTCTGAATATATTTTAATTGCGGGTCGGGGGCTATAATATTTCTTTTGCCCCCGTTTTTTTTTGGAATTGATATTCGCTCAATATGATTTTCTTTATTAGCGATTATTTCATCGACTGTTTCCAGCCCTGCACCTAGAACCTGTTTGAGGTCGAAATTAGACACCCCCGCCTTGAACACGTTCTGAATTTCCTCCTTCCAATTTTGATGTTACTTTGCTCCTGGCATCGGCTTTTGTTTTAGCGTCACCGGTTTTAATTAATTCATCAGATTTTTTCTCAACAGGATCTGTTTTATCAACAGAATATTTTTCCATACTGTCCTCCGGACCATTAAACTGAACACACATATCATCAATAAATCGCTCAATATCATTTTCTGTGATTATCGCACCACCAACAGTAAAATGACCACCTCCACTTATAGCGTATTCAAGGCTACCAAGTAATTTACCAATATGTACTTTACACGATTTATCTTGCCATTTATTATATCCAACATCCATTTGGACACGGTAACCACCCAAACGAACGATTCTGATACAATACATTAAATCAGGCTTTACAAAATATTCTGAATATCTTGGGTATGCGTATAAGCGATTCATCTCAGTTACACCCATTACACCATTAACAACCATAGCCTTTCCAATAGCATTAGCTGACTTTCTCAATTCATCAATAATGTTATTATCGATATTTAGCGTAAATAACACTTTATCAATATCGAAATCATAATGATAAATTAATTCAACTATTCTGCAATAAGTAGAATCGACATAAATTGACAGGCGTTCCAGGTAAGCCTTAAGAATCATAAGTGGCTCGGTGCTGGAGAATATATAATCGATATCTTTGTAACCAGCACTATCAATCATATCTACAATATCAACGACATGCTGATTCACAGCGCCCTTTAATACAGAATTGCTTTCAAACCAATTATATATAACTCTTGCAGCAGATTTTACTTTTGAATTGTAAAACAAATTTCCATTTTTCAATTCATTTTCACCGAGGTCAGGATTATAATGGTGATCAATCCACAAATCGGCATCTGCATGGTGCTGATAATCAACTATTATAATGGCATCTTCCGGAGCTTTTTTGCGTAGATTTTTGATGGTGGCGTCAAACCTCTCCCCTCTCATCGAAGACTTTACTGGATAAAGCCGATAAACATGATCATTGAAAAAGCCTTTCATTATCATTGCCGCTGATACAATTCCATCAACATCATCATGAAAGAAAAGATGTACCGTTCTATTCTTCATCAGCACTCCTTTTTAAAATGGGTAAAAA
>QMND01000159.1 GCA_003647605.1 Candidatus Shapirobacteria bacterium
GCTCTGTAATTCTCCTTTTTTCTTTGTGTTCAAGAATGTCAAATGTCAGCCCTACAAACTGTTCGATTAGCGTTTGCAATTTGCTCCAATCGTCTGTCCGGTCAATTTCCAACTTTAACTTTCGTAGAGCCCTACGCTTCCACTCCAAACTCATAGTTCTCCTCTCTCTATCCGGTTTATTTTGTCTCTGATTTCCAACAGTTTTTTCAAGTCTTCCGGCTCTATGTCAAACGTCAACAACCAAGGAAACAACCGTAGCTTCAACGACGGATTCCGATTCAGAAAACTTTTCACACAGCGCAGGTCTTCAACGATGTCCGAGGCTTTCTTGCATGCGTCGCGGAACATGCAGTCTTTGCAGTACCAGGGCAAGTCGCGAAACAACAAATAGTTACGGAAACACCACGGATAACCCTTCATTCAGCTTTTCCCTCTTTTCTGTTCGTTTGATTGAATTATTTCTTGTAAAATATCAACCAGTTTTTTCGCTTGAGACATGGTTATCGAGACAGTAAACTCCATTCCCTTGTTAGGAGCTATAAATGTCAAGTCAACGTATTCAACTTGAAGCTCCTTATCCTTTACACGTCGCACATCTATTTCGACATCAATCAAAAATATGTTAAAGTCGACAACCGAAACCTTCATTTTTTTCTTCATTTACTTTTCTCTCCTTCTTCTTTATTTTCCATAACCGGTTCTTCCCTCTCCCTTGACTTACAGATTCCACGATTCCCTCTGCTACTAACGCTTCAAACGCACGTGAAAACGCTTGCCATTCAAAACGGTAGTTTTTCAAGTAAAGAAATTTGTTTAGTTTACGTGTTTCAATGTTCGGGTTTTCACGTAGAAACTCCAGAATTTCTTGTTTAGCAGTTTCGATTCTTTGGGAGATAAGATAGTCTTCTAACTGTTTTAGGGAGAAAGAAATCTGGCTTACCTTTTCTTTTAACCATTTAACTAAATGAAGTAAATCCGTAATTTCTTCCCATGTTATAATGCTGCGGTATTCTGTTCCGTCTTCATCTATTAGCCGAACAAACGTTTTCTTCATTTAGCTTTTACCTCTCTCAATCTTTTTGAGAAGTTCATTGCTAACTTCAACGGTTTTCCAGACGCCATGTTGTTTTAGGTAATCTCGAATTGCTAAACGAATCGCTTCAGCGCGGTTAGGAACAATTTTTGATTCGACAAGTTGGTCTAAAGACTCTAAATAAGGTTCAGGAACACGTAACGTAACCATTTTCATTTCTGCTCTTCACCTTTGTTTGGCGGAAGGAATAGGAGTGAAATGCTCATTTTTCCATCTTGGTCTGTGCTTACCGTTAACTCGTCGCAAAACTGGCTTATCTGGTTTAAGTCTTTAAGCTCCAAAGACTGTTCTGAACCTACGTTTACGAAAAGCATTACGTCTCCTTCTTCCATATAGTTCATGTCAACTTCTACCGTAAAGCTTCCAAGTTTCTCATAGAGAAATTTAAAAAGGTCAAGTAAACTCTTTTTTTCACTTTTCATTTTTCCTCTTCACCTCCTTTTTGTGGATTTTGGCGGGTTGGCTCTCCCTTGCGGAGAAGGCTGGAAACGACTGTTCTCCTGCAGCCCAACAAACTTCCCTCTATTTCTTGCCCCGAGGTGCATGCCGGACTCGAACCGGCGGGAACGTGTTGGGCTGTCTCCCGCAACCCGACAGTTGCCTCGAGGCTTTGAGTCTCTGACTCCTAGAGGAGGAGATACTTGTTGCACCGCTCCTGTCGGGCTGTTTCGGGAAGGAGAGTTTCCAACGGGAGCCAACCTTTCGCCTTCACGTTTAGCTTTAGCGAGAAACGTTAAAATCTCTTTCACCAGTTGCCAGCAT
The DNA here is from genome assembly GCA_003647605.1 of Candidatus Shapirobacteria bacterium. Classification (GTDB taxonomy): domain Bacteria; phylum Patescibacteriota; class Microgenomatia; order UBA12405; family UBA12405; genus B61-G2. The sequence continues at coordinate 1,856 of QMND01000159.1, forward strand.
CGCTTTTCCGCGTTTAACCGTTCAAGCTTCCCACGCAAAAACTCAACATCACTCATTCTCTATCCCCCCAACAACCTTTTTCTAGCTCGTTCATAACTGTCCCCCAACATTTCCTTTATCGCTCTTACGTAACCATCCCAAAAACTCCGATTCTCCGGCTCTTCCTCCTTCAAACGCTCAGCCCTAACCTGCCTTCTTAAAAACTCACATTTAAGCTTGTTAAGCTGCTCCTCCACATCTTTAAGCCTAACCCACAGTTCCCTCGCTGCCGTATGCTCCTCCTCAAACGAATCGTAAAGCATGAATCTTGTTTTAGCTTTTTGTTTAAGCTCTAACAACACGTCCGTAAGGTCATTCATTCTTTTTCATCCTCTCTTAGTATGTCTTCTAATCCTTGAATTACAAGACCGAGAATAGCAAAGGTGAGAACAGCCATTTTGATAATAGAGCTTGAAAAAAGAAGAAGGCAAATCAGCAGCAGAATTACAAGCAAGTTTATAATGTGGAAACGTATTCGTTTTTTCTTCATTTTCTTTTTACCACGCTGAAAGTCCAACCGCGCAAGTCCTGGAGCATGTCGATTAGTCGTTGGAATTCACGTTTACATCTGAACTGCAATTTTTTAGTGGCTCCTTTCAGTTCCGCAACATAAACCTCCGTCACGCCTTCTCTTCCTCCACAACACTTAATTTCCACAACGCCTTCGCAACAGAAACCACCGCACACCGTCCACTATCCCACCACTCGCATAACTCTCGAGCGCATTCACTGTCTAAGAGTGGACAGTATCTTATTTCAAGACGACGAGACTTACGCTTGCTCAACAGTAACTCAGCCTCCCACCACACTTAGGACATTTAAACCCGTGTTCGTCTTGGCTTAAACATTCATAGCAGACTTTAGCCCCGCAACGCGTACAAATAATAACGTCGGTGACTCGGCTTGAAGACCC
>QMND01000160.1 GCA_003647605.1 Candidatus Shapirobacteria bacterium
ATCTAGTGGTGGTTTTATTTAGTTTACTTAAAATAGTCATTTTTATTCTTTTAATTTCTGTAACGCTTTAAAAGTTGCCCAAACATTGAGTGATTTATTTTTTGATCCGATAATTTTGGAGGCAATGTCTCTAACTCCGGCTAATTCTAAAACAGCCCTAACAGGTCCACCTGCAATTAAGCCTGCACCCTTTTTACCAGGTTTCAATAAAACAAGAGCTGATTTGAATTTTATTTTAATTTCCTGAGATATTGTTCCTTGTACAACTGGAACGACTAAAATATTTTTTTCGGCTTTTTTAACAGCTTTTTTGATAGCATCAGCTACATTTTTAGCCCGACCCAAAGCTACTCCAACCCTTGATTTTTTATCACCACAAACTACTAAAGCAGTAAAAGATATTTGGTTACCACCTTTTGTTTTTTTGGAAACTCTCTTTATCTGAATAACTTTTTCTTCAAACTCAGATTCTTTTTTTTTGTATTTATTATATTGTAAATTCATATTTTTAAAAAACTAAACCTCCTTGTCTGGCTGAATCCGCCAAGGCCTTAACTCGACCATGATAACGATAGGAACCTCTATCAAATTTTACTTTTTTGATATTTTGTTTGAGAGCCAAAGAAGCTATTTTTTTTCCAACTAATTTGGCTTGTTCTGTCTTATTTACCTTTTCTTTTAGTTTTTGAGAGTCAAAAAATACCAATGTTTTACCATGTTTGTCATCGATAATTTGAGCCAATATATGTTTGTTTGATTTAAATACAGACAAACGAAGCAATGACTTATTAGATAAGAGCTTGTTTCTGACTCTTTTTTGTCGTCTTAATTTTGAATTTTTAATAATCATATTTTAAGCTTTGGCAGTTTTGCCTGGTTTTAATTTAATATGTTCATCTTTATAACGCACACCTTTACCTTTATATGGTTCAGGCTTTCTAATTTTTCTAATGTTGCTAGCAATTTGACCGACAAGTATTTTATCACAACCTAAAATAATAATTTCAGTGTCTTTGTGAACTTCAACTTGAATACCTTTAGGGATGTCAATAACAATTGGATGAATATATCCAACATGAACAGTTAGTTGAGAATTAGCATAACTAGCCTTATAGCCTGTGCCACGAACTTCCAGTTCTTTCTTCCATAATTCAACTACCCCTTTAACCATATTTTGAATTAAGGCCCTAATAGTACCGTGTAAGGATTTTACTTTTTTATCATCTGAAAGTCTTTTGACTTTAATTTGCTTAGGACTAATTTCAAGTTCTATTCGTAAAGGGATATTTAAAGTCAACTCCCCTTTTGGTCCTTTGACGGTCAACAACTGTCCTTGCAAATCTACTTTTACTTGACTGGGGATAATTACTGGTTCTTTTCCAATTCTAGACATATGTTTTTACCAAAGTTCAGCAATAAGTTCCCCGCCAACCTCAGCCTTAATGGCTTGTCGATGAGATAAAATACCTTTGGAAGTTGAAATAATAATGATTGATTTTTTGTGTTTTGCCCAAGGAAAGGTAGAAAAAGAATGATAAAGGCGACGACCTGGTTTAGAATATATTTTTAATCCATGTAGAGATTTTTTTTGACTAGGATAAGACAATTGAAGTGTTATGGTTTTTTTCTTTTCACCTTCAATTTTAAAAGATTTAAGATAAGAATGATCGACTAATAATTGAGCCACTGCCACTTTAAATTTAGAAGAAGGCGAAACCACCATTTTCTTGTTTACAGCATAAGCATTCTTTATTCGAATTAGAAAATCAATAATGGGACTACTAAGCATTTTTTTTATTAAAATTTATAATTTATATTTACCAACTAGATTGCCTGACTCCAGGTAAAAGACCGCGATGGGCTAAATCTCTAAAACAAAGTCGGCAAAGACCAAAAAAACGCATATAACCATGGGGTCGCCCACAAACAGAACAACGATTACGATAACGCACTTTAAATCGTAATTTTTTGTTTTCTCTAACTATCTTTGCTTTATTGGCCATATTTTATATTTATTCTTTTTTAAAAGGTAAGCCTAGTGCGGATAATAACATTTTTGCATCTGATTTTGAAGAGGTACTAGTAACTAAGCTAATCTGAACAGATCTAATTTTTTTCACTTTATCTAAATTAATTTCTGGAAAATAGGTTTGATCTTTAATAACTAGGTTATAATTAGCACCATCATCAAAAGAATTTGAGGATAAACCTCTAAAATCTCTTAAACGGGGTAGAACAAGATTAAATAACTTTTCCACAAAGTCAAACATACGACGACCACGCAATGTAACTTTAAGAGCTAATGGATCACCTTGTCTAAGTTTAAAGTTAGCTTCTGACTTCTTGGCCCTACACAATCTGGCTTTCTGACCGCTAATAGCCATCAATTCTGTCTCAGCATTGATTAAGAGCTCCTTACTTTCTTTGGCGCTAGGAAGACGATAATTAATAACTACTTTTTTTAAAACAGGAACAGTATTGATGTTATTTTTGGATAATTTTTGCCAAAGCTCTTTTTTTATTTTTTGTTTAAATTGTTGTTGAAGCATATTTTATTTATTTAATTTATCAATAATAGCCTTACATTTTCGACAAATTCTAAACTTTTTGGCTGATTTGTCTGTTTGGTAAGCGACTCTTGTTCTTTTTTGACAATGAGGACAAATTAATTGAAGTTTGGAAAGATGTAAGGGTTTTTCAATTTCAATAATACCTCCAGGTTGATTAGCCTGAGCTTTGATGTGTTTTTTGTAAAGATTAATAGACTTAACTATGGC
>QMND01000161.1 GCA_003647605.1 Candidatus Shapirobacteria bacterium
GAATTAGACTTTGGCGTTTGTCAAGGATGCACGATGGCGGCGGGTTTGGCTATGTTATACCCTCGCTATCAATTGCCTGCTGCTGCTTTCATGGCCGGGCTGAAAACGTATCACAATACAGCGGGGACGCGTGAGGCCAAGGCCGCAGCGGCGTGGGCCAAGGTGGATGCAGCACTCGCTGACCCAGCCCATTGCAAGGTGTAAGCAGGGCTTCTGCCCTGCCCGGAGGATGGGAGCAATGCCGATCTTCCGGGGAGAGCGGAAGCGGTAGAAAGGAGAACGAGGTGATGATACAAGAGAATGAAATCCAAGGGCCCTACACTATGGTGCCCGATTATATCCTATCGTTGGGGCTATCGCCTTATGCGTTCACCTTGTACGTGCATTTAAGAGCTATGGCGCGGGGGGATCGCACGGGCTGGCACTGGAAGTCCACGCGCGCTTTGGCCCAAGAGTGCAATATGTCCATCGGCGAGGTGAGCCAGGCCAAGCGGGAGTTGGAGACAGCGGGGTTAATTGAGCGCCAATTGAGGATACCAGAGGGCGGTCAAAGGCCCTGTGACTTTATCCGTATAAGGAGGTAGTGATGCTCAGTAAGGAAGCACAAGCGCTGTTGAAACTTTTGGGCGACCGCCCTGTCGCTTATCATCCTCAATTGGCGCGGATTCTGGGCGGTGTCAAGGAAGCGCTCTTTGTATCCCAAATGCTATATTGGCAAGGCAAGGGACGTATACCCGATGGTTGGATTTGGAAAACGCGAGCGGAGTGGACAGAGGAAACGGGGCTATCACGGTGGGAACAAGAAACGGCCCGCAAGAACTTATGTCGCTTGGGCGTCCTTGAAGAGAAACGCCAAGGTATTCCAGCCAAATTATATTACCGTCTCAATCTGGAAAGATTGCATGAGCTGATAGTAGCGAAATTGGATGACCTCCAACAAGATGGTGGCGATACCACCAACAAGAAGGTGGGGGAAGCACTAACTACCCCAGAGAATACATCACAGACTACCAGCAATAATGCTTTATCATTAACTGCTAACGCAGTTAATGATAAAGCGGCAAAGCCGCCTTCACTCCAACAATACTTTGAAGACACGATACATCGTCTGCACCATTGCGAGAATGGCAAACAGGCTATAGCAATTGCCAAAGGCTTCTGTGATTATTGCTTCGGGATTGACGCCCCTTATGGCCGTGTGGGGCGATTGGTCAAGCAAGCAGGAGGCGCGGCAAGATTTTGCCAATTGTGCTTAGAGGTGCTGGCTAAAAGTCCGCGCGGCGATCCGCTTAGCTATATCACGGCTCTATTGCGCAACAAGAAGTTGGAAACTCCCCGCGCCAGTCCTCAAACGCCCCGTCGAACTGGCCCAAGGGAGCCTAACTGGGAATTGCTCCGAGGAATAGTGTATGACTTCGAGTATGCAAAGCATTGGATCATGACACATTATCCGCCAGAGCGATGGGCTACGTTCGTGGAGGGGGTGGCACGGGGGGAGGATGCTGACCCCAGTAAGCCTGGCATACGCGAGTGGTTAGAAAAACGCGATCGGCAGGCAAAGGAGCAAGCTCATGTGTGACATTATCAGTTTTGACGAAGCGCGACGCATTTTGCAAGAGAGACCTGCGTGGTTCTTGGCCCGACCAGAGCCATATAATCCGGCTCCGAAGAGGCCGGGTCAGTGCCCTATCTGTGGGTATCCTCAAGGCACGCCAGGGTTCCTGGTGGCCGATGTGCCTGTGGGTCATCCCCTCTTCGGCGTGCTCATCAGATGCCCCGCATGTTGGAACGGCTATTTACCAGAGTACTTGCGCAAAATCAGCGGCCTATCTCCTACCATGCTGAATTGGCGGTTGGAGAACATCGTGGCTGAAGATGGCCTCCAAGAGGCAACGCGGGCGGCTTGGCAGTTCATCAAGCGACCGGTAGGCTGGCTCACACTGTGGGGCAGCTTCGGCACGGGCAAGACTTTTATCTTGGCCTGCATCATCAACGCCCTGCGCGACCGACAGATCGCCGGAATGTACATCGTCGCCCCTGAGTTTTTGGACAGGCTTCGGGCTACATACGAGCCTGATACTCCTATCGGTTTTAACAAACTGTTTGCCCAAGTGCGGGATATACCTGTCCTGGCTTTAGACGAGTTGGGGCAGGTGCAGGCCACGGATTGGGCCAATGATAAGCTATTCCAGCTTTTGGACTATCGCTATCGCCATCGTTTAGGGACGGTTATTGCACTTCACTTTGACCCTGCGGGGAAGGCGGTGCCGCCGCAATTCCCCTTGCGCTTTCAGGCAATATTGAGCCGCATAAAAGAGTTCCCGGTGGTAGAGCTTTCGGGCGGGGATGTGCGGGGGTTGTTGCGGCAGGAGGCGCACAATGACTAAGCGAGAAATAGTTTTAGCCCTCTTGGTGATTGCACTCTCCGGGGCGCTGTGGCAGGCACATACCCAACTTGAGGGCTGGCAGGCCGCATACGAGGCTAGCGAAGCCAATGCGCTTGTCCTCTCACGCCAGCTACAAGACGTGCTACAGGAGCGGGATGCATGTCAAGCTGAATTCGACCATTGTTCAACTCGACTACACACATGCCTCCATGATTATTACTTGTGCGAGGCTGATAAGGCAACCTTGGAGGAATGCTTGGACGCCACTATCTTGCACTTGGGGGCTTTGCCTGTTTCAGTCGAAGTGCTTGCATATTGGCTGGCGGCGGATAACTTGGACAGCTACGAGTTCCAGGATGGCACATTCGATTGTCGGCATTTCTCCAA
>QMND01000162.1 GCA_003647605.1 Candidatus Shapirobacteria bacterium
ATATAAACATATGAAAAAGTGGGTAGTAGAAGCATTAAAACTCGACAAATTATCTACAATAAATAAACGGTTCAAAAAAATAACGAACCCAGCAACAGTGGGAACAACACTAATAGTGATACTTTTACTTTCAGGTTGTGATACAAGCGATATAACTCAAGAACAATGTGAAAAATACGAAGGAACAGTGTGGTTTCCAAGAAGTCGTCCAGGAATTATACTTGTTCTAAGCAACCAAAATAGCAATGAATCATTAGAAGTGTACGATCCCAGAAAACAACAAAGCACACAAAAACCCTTTACCGTGGAATGGTGTCCAGACCAACATACATCATTTTACTCACGGTGTAAAAAACTACCAGGAGGAGACGAATATCAAGTCTCTATGCTATCAGATACACCAACAATTGAAGTAGTTGGTAACGAACCTGGAGTTGGAGTGTGCCTTAGAGCAAAGTAGACCGATTTTCATAGTATAATCAAACCAATGATTATAGGTATTGATGTCTCTTCTGTCCAATACGGCACTGGCGTCTCCGACTACACCCTCCAACTAGTCACACATCTTTTGAAAATCGACCCCCGTAATCAATATAAACTCTTCTTTGCCTCACTCCGCCAACCATTACCCACCTCCATCCAAAAACTATCTCAACACAAAAATCTAACTATCTATAAATACAAAATACCAGCCACTTTATTAGAAATTCTCTGGAATCGGCTTCGCCTTCTACCTATCGAATTTTTTATAGGCAAATGCGATGTTTTTCACACCTCCGACTGGACTCAACCACCAGCCCAAAAAGCCAAACTAGTTACTACTATCCACGACCTCAGCCCCTTTCTTTTTCCCCAATGGTCCCATCCCAAAATTGTTAAAAACCATCAACGCAAAATGAAACTAGCCAGTCAAAATTGTCGACAATTCATCTGCGTTTCCAAAAACAGCCAACGAGACCTGCTTCGCTTATTCCCTAAAATCGACAAAAACAAAACCAGTTTAGTTTACGAAGCCGTTAATCAAAAATATTTTGATTTCCAAAAATTGTCTAATTCACAACAACAAAACAGAATTTCTAAGTTAAAACAAAAATATGAATTAAAACAATTTATCTTGGCCCAAGGCACCCGCCAGCCTCGTAAAAATTTAGACAGATTGATTCAAGCTTTTATCCAGTTTCGACAAGAAAACCCAAATTCAGAAGTCGACTTGGCTATAGGCGGAAAATTTGGTTGGGGAACAGATATTAATCAGCACCAACCGTCTTTTATTAAAATATTGGGATATGTTCCCGAAACCGACATGGTTGATATTCACGCCTCAGCTCTAGCTTTAATCTATCCATCTCTTTATGAAGGCTTTGGTTTGCCAGTTTTAAAGGCCATGGCAGTTGGCACTCCAGTCATCACTAGCCGTAACTCATCTCTAATAGAAGTTAGCGGTCAAGCCACTATTTTAATCAATCCCAAATCAATTAACGACATTAAACAAGCTATTTCTAAAATTGTTTCTAATAATAAACTCAGACAATCCCTAATTAAAAAGGGATTAATCAACGCTTCCAAATACTCTTGGCTAAGCACTGCCACCCAAACTCTAGCCATTTATCAAAAACTAGCTAATAATTAAACTATGTTAATCGGAATCGATGCCAACGAAGCCAATCAGCCCAACAGGGTTGGAATCGGTCACTATGCCTATCAACTAATTAAACACATCCATCAAATAGACAAAAAAAACAAATATATTGTCTACCTTAAGAAAAAACCATTAGCTGATATGCCTCAACCAACCAAAAACTGGCAATATAAAATCTTTGGACCATCACCATTTTGGACCAGATTGGCTCTACCCCTAAAACTATATTTACAAAAACCAAAATTAGATGTTTTTTTCTCCCCTAGCCATTATTCCCCTTGGCCATCTCCTTTTCCCACCATTCCATCGATTATGGATTTGGGTTTTCTCAAATATAATCAACAATTCACCAAAAAAGACTTATACCAACTAACTAAATGGACAGCCAAATCAACTAAACAAGCCAAAAAAATTGTGACTATCTCCAAATTTAGTCAACAACAAATCCATCAACAATATCAAATTCCTCTATCTCAAATCAAAATAGCTTATCCTGGTATTAACCCTGTTATTAAAAGTTCAGCCATAGAAACCAAAAAAACAATGGCCAAATTTTCCATTAATCAAAATTACTTTTTGTATCTAGGTAGTCTTAAACCATCTAAAAATATAGTTAATTTAATTAAAGCCTTTCATCTTTATTTATCTTCCCATAAGTCACAAATCAAACAACTAGTCATTGCTGGGCCTAAAGGTTGGTTATTTAAAGACATATTTTCCTTAGTAAATAAATTGAAATTACAAAAATCAATCGTTTTCACTGGCTATATCAGCGAAAAAGAAAAATGGCTGTTATTAAAAAAAACCAAGGCTTTAATTATACCTAGCTTTTATGAAGGTTTTGGTATTCCAGCTATAGAAGCTCAAAAAGTAGGTACTCCTGTTTTAGCTAGCTCTATTACTGTTCTCAAAGAAATTTTAGTTAATTCGGCTATTTATTTTAATCCAAAAGATATTTCTCAAATTAAACAATCTATGTCAAAAATTAGTCTAAAAGACAATAAGCAAAAATATTCTTCACTAGGCCTAAAAAACTGTCAAAAATTCAATTGGACCAACACCGCTAAAAAAGTAATTGAAACCATAACCAATTAAAGTTTTGTTTACAATTCTCAAAATAGCTTTCG
>QMND01000163.1 GCA_003647605.1 Candidatus Shapirobacteria bacterium
CCTATGTTCAACTTGTATGCGCTCAACTTTGGAGCTGTCGTAGGACCGGGCGAAGCCTTTCCGCCCTCAACCAGCAACTCTATCGTTTCTTTTTCGCTCATCTCATCACTTCTTTTTCTCCACAAGTTTTACGAACTCAACTGAAACTGTAACCGGAATTGGGACGCTGACCTCCAAGAGTTCTATCGTAGTCTCCCTTTTAGTTTTGTCATACCTTACGACCTTTCCTCTTTCACCCTTAAAAGGCCCTCCTATTATCTCTACTATATCACCAACATTAAGTTCTATCTCAGCTTTCCTCGGCTCCAAGAACCTTCGAATTTCATCAACCTTAACGGGAGTTTTTATGAGTCCTCTTATGTGAGGTATCATCTGTATCGCCTTTTCTATGTCCTTTATGTCGCCTTCGATGAAAATATAGCCTTTTATCTCTTCAGGGTGAACTAAGGCTTTAACGTTCAAACCTCTAGCCTTGGCTTTGGCGGCTATCGCCTCCAGCACTATGTTCTCCCTTCCAACGACCGTCTTAACTGCGTATATCATTTAAACCCCTTAAAAAGGAGCCCAAAGGGCTATGATATATATTATAAAACCTATAAGCCCTATACCTATTATGCCAAGGGCGCATATTCTTGCAGTTTTTTTAAATTCTTCGAAAGTAGGCTTCTCAGCTATCGTTAATACCCTTCTATAATTTTGAAGTCTATTCTTGAGGTCGAGCTTTATCTTAAACTTCATGTTTTCACTGCTATTTTATGAATTCAACGCCTAATATCTTTTCTATATCCTTCCTTTCTTCAGCTGTCCAAAGCTTTTCTGGTCCGAAGATCTGTGGGGACTTAACTCCTGTTATTATGAGGAGAGCTCTGATCGTGTCTCCCAATTCCTTAGCTATTTGAGCACCCCAAATTATTTTCGCATCTGGGGAAAGTCTTGTGGAAACGGCTTCGCAAACCTGCTGGGCTTCCTTAATCGTTATATCAGGACCTCCCATTACGTTTATAAGCGCACCTTTAGCTCCGTTTATATCAACTGTTATCAAGGGGTTGCTCAAAGCTTTCTCCACAGCTTCAAGGGCTCTGTTCTCTGTATTGCTTTCACCCATTCCTATCATTGCTAGCCCTCCTTCAGACATCACAGCTTTCACGTCGGCAAAGTCCAAGTTAACTAGACCAGGTTTCGTCACTAGTTCTGCAATTCCCTTTACGGCGTTTACTAAGATTTCATCCGCAACCTTAAAGGCTGTGGCTATGCTAACATCAGGAACTATCTCTAGCAACTTATCGTTTGGAATTACTATGAGAGTGTCAGTTACCTTTTCTAAATTCGCCAACCCTTCTCTTGCGTTCTTCATTCGTTGTTTTCCTTCCATGGTGAAAGGAAGCGTTACTATTGCTACGGTAAGTGCCCCAAGCTTTTTTGATATGTCAGCTATTATCGGCAAGCTTCCAGTTCCTGTTCCCCCTCCTAGGCCACAAGTCAAGAACACCATGTCTGCTCCCTTGAGGACTTTCTTCAGTTCCTCTTTGCTTTCCTTTGCAGCCTCCCTTCCTATTTCTGGATTAGCTCCTGCTCCAAGTCCTCCTGTGAGTTCTTTTCCTATCAGGACTTTCACATCGGCATCTGTGTAAAGTAAGTCTTGAGCATCTGTGTTAACAGCTATTGTCTCAGCTCCCACAATTCCGACCTGCATGAGCCTCGTAATAGTGTTGTTGCCAGCCCCTCCTGCTCCTACTACTTTTATCTGGGTTTTCCTTTTTTCGAGCAATTCCCTTAGTTCCTCGTCTATTTCAAGCTCCTTCTGCTGTCTCAATGGCCTTTCAACCAATTGTTTCATTCCCATATTCTCACTGAATATTTATTCTGTGATGTTAAGAATAAATTCTTATAAGACATATGCGAATCTCACTCTCTCTATCGGTTTCACCCATTTCTTAACAGTTTCGGCTATTCTTTTCATGGCTTCCATGGTAAGGATGAAGTCCCTTCTCTTCAGCTCTATCTCCGCTTCTTTTTCCTTAACTCTAACCTCCAAATCCTCAGCTTCAACTCCTGTAAAGTAGAAAACTATGGCTTCTATTTTCTCCTTCGTGTCCTTTACCTTTTTAACTACTTCTATCTCATATTCCAATACTTTTCCAGCTAAGGGATGATTGAAATCGACCTTCACCCTTCCTCCAGATACGCTTACTATTCTTCCCCTAAAACCTCCAACATTTATTACAGATCCAACTTTTGGCTCAACATTTTGCTCTCTGAATTTAGATATAGGGATCAATTGGACGAGATTTGGATTCCTTTCTCCAAACCCATCTTTTGGTTCTATCTTCACTTTTTTCTTCTCTCCAACTTTCATTCCTTTTATTGCGTCGTTTAGTCCCTTTAGGACAAAATTAGAATCGATTATTATCGGGACTGGTTTATACTTGAAGGTGGGATCGTATATACCTTCTTTCTTTGCTACATCCTCCTTGGTCAAGTCGAAAATTTCACCAGTATCCTTGATCCTACCTACATACTCTATATACACAAAATCGCCTGTGTTCACCCCATCACCTCTTTTTTCTCCCACACTTTTTGCATAGTCTCGTCCCCTCAACTATGCAAAGCGGGCAAACTCTCGACTTGCAAGCCTGGCAGGTATAAAGCCCTGGCGAGTACCTGCCGCAAATCGTGCAAGTTCCGCCTATTGCTATGGTTTCACCTATACAGATTAGGAATTACATAGTTATATTTTAAAAAATTTTTGCTGGTTGGAAGG
>QMND01000164.1 GCA_003647605.1 Candidatus Shapirobacteria bacterium
CTTATAGATAATCGATTAAAATGATCGGGGCCAACGATATAAATTGTTTTTGTGCCTTTTTGATCAATTCCTGAAAAAAAATTGGCAATTAGATCTTTGGCAAGAAAATGATGAGATGTTATGCCTGCAACAACTTTTTTTTTGGCAATATTGTTAAAAGGTTCAAATGATTGTTCGTAATCATTTTTACGGTTATAAAAACTGGTTAAAAAAGGTTTTTCGTTTTTAGGAAAAGTTTTTTCTGTACTGGAGTTAAATACAAAAAAAGTGATAATTAGTATCGCCAAAAAAACAAAACCAATTATTGTTTTTGTTTTTTTATGGATCATTTGACTAGCTCAGAAGACCATTGAGGGAGTAGTGGAAGTTTGCTTTTGTCTAAAGAATAGTTTATTTGTCGCCATTTTTCATCTGTAAGCCTGTCTCCTATTGGGTCAGTAAATTCATAGTAGGAAAAAACCAAACCCTTGGTTAGTCTGGTTCCATTTTTGTCTTTTATGGCTACATATATATAATTAGGGATGCCATTGGCTTCGTATAAAATTTCTCCTTTAAGAACGTCTGTATGCACATCGGCGATTAAAGCGGACCTTGCGTGATTTTCCGTTGGAGTTTCGTTAGGTAGTGGCATAAGCACGTAGCCAAGTTTGCCCGGCAAAAGTCTTAATTTTTCAAATTCTTCATCTGAAATTAATTCATTTTGTAGCTGTTTGACAGCGATTTGTCTGAAAAATTTTATAGCTTCAATAAAATCATCATTCCTGCCTATAAAAAAAGTTTCTAATAACCCCTTACTTTCCAATCCTTGTTTGGTCATTTGAGACATGGCCAGCAATCTATCAAGAAAGGGGATATTTGGTTCAACGTAGCTTTTTGGGACGGGAAGAGGATCTTTTTGAGGACCACCTGCTCCATACTCAGCATAAGACTGTTTGGCATATAAAAGAGTATCGTGTTTTAACTCTGTCCAAGAACCAAGTGCGGTTTGCAAACTTTTGTGTTGCCAATCGTTGTTTTTCATAAATTCAGGATAGCCTAGTAAATTCTGAGGATAGTTAAAAAGAGCTTTAATGCTATAGAGCCAACTCCAATATATGTTTTGAGTCCAAATTTCTTCTGGTGTGTTGGTAAAAGAATTAGTTAGAGAATTTAATTTTTTTGCCAAAATACTTTTGGATTGCGGAGCATTTTGATTAATCCATTGATCAACAAGGGGTCTGGCTGTTTGATTGCCCATGGTGGACATAACCATTAAAGCAGTGGTTGAACTGGGCAGTTTTTCACCGGTTTCAGGATCAGGTTTTTCATCTCCTTGAGTTAGAGAACTAAAAATAAAAGCGTCTGGAGTAAATCTTTGACCCATAAACCTAAAACCTTTAGTTTTTTCTTGAAGTTCTTCTTTGCTTAAATCAAAAATCGCATCGCCAACAATAGCTGAAGACATAATCATGGGGCTGGAATAATTTTTTGCCTGTTCTTGAACCTGACCAACTTCTGAATCAGAAAGATCGGAGATATTAAGTTTTAGTTTGGTAATAATTTGGTTGTATTGATAAATCCCAAGATCGTCGCCGATACCAACAAAAAAAGCAGTTGGATCATATATTTTTTGCCAGTTTTTAATCTGGTTGGTTTTGGTAATCAGATAAGAAATATTAATGGCATCTCTAGTAAGCCCTGCGCTTTTTGTTAAAAAATTTGTTCGACCATACCACATCATGGCTCTAAAATAGGCGCGCAAAACTGAATTTTTGTTATAATGACTTCTTGGTCCGTATTGAGTATAGTCATGAAGAAATTCTAAATTTTCTTCTGCCATTAATTTTCCAAAAATAGGAGATTTCTTCATCTCTTTTTGGTCTAAAATTAAACTCATTTCCTGTTTGGCCCAAAGATAAGCACTTGAAGGAATTTTGTCTTTTTGAGATTCAAGGATAGATAAAATATTTTGTTTGGTATCTAGTTTTTGATCGTCAATTTTGTTTGAATCAAATTCCTGATAGGCTGAATCAATAATTGATTTGGGTACAAGAAAAAAGGCGATTATCCTTTCTAAACTTTCTTTATTACTTTTGTCTTTGGCAACTTGATAGTCTTTGTTGGCTTGATCAAATATTTGGTCTGTTATTTCTTTAAGAGCTGGGTAAAAACGTGTTTGTTCGATATATTCAAATTCTTTTTCCAGTAAACGATGGTAGACATGAAGCAAAAAATCGCTACTGACAAAGACAGAATTTTCAGGGTATCTTTCTGATGGAAAATAAGAGCCTCCGATGGTGTCATATAAATCAGTCCAATCGTCAAAACGGGAGGTGTAAGCATCCGGATCCTGACCGTAAAAAGAATCTAGATTGGAAGTAATAAAAAAGTTAGTATTAATTAAGGCTTGTTTTTGCGAATCGGTAAATGGTTTTTCTTTGTCAAAATCGGCAAGATTGGAAATATCAGAAAGAGTAATTTTGTAATCGGGCAAATTTGCTGAATATTGGGTTTTTTCTAAATTAAATTTGGCAAAAGAATATTTTTTATCTAATGGAAAATCTGAGTTTGACTGGTTTGGTTGAGTTGAAAGATTTGATTGGCTCGGCAAATTATTAGTTAAGGATGAAGAGGTTTTGGAAACAGAAAGCTTTTTTCTAATGGACAAAGAGTATGAATAAACGACAAAAAATAAAAAAAAAGATAAAAAAAATAGAGTGATCGCTATTTTTGTTTTTTTGTTGTTAAAAACTTGTGAAC
>QMND01000165.1 GCA_003647605.1 Candidatus Shapirobacteria bacterium
ATACAAATCCTTTCTCCGGTAAGGGCTTCTAATTTTATATGTTTTACGGGGAAGTGTCAATCTGCAGGCAACCCACAAAGGACTCACTGGGACCATTAAATACAATAGGGACATATCCCATTTAATCAAATACTAAACTCTAAATACTAAAAACTAAACAAATCCAAAGTTCAAAATTCAAAATCACAAAGATCGAGGGACTCGTTGGAATCGTTTATGGGCTACGGTTACGATGCCCGTTTCGTCATCCGGCTACGTCTTCCGTCTATCACACAGATCCTATTTTTCTTCTCACTACACCCTATACCCTGAACCTGTGTTCATCTGCGTCCGCAATCTGCGCTAATCTGTGTTTTTCACGTTACCCTTACCCTTTAGCTTCCTCACCTTAACCGTAACCTTAACAAGGAAGCATATTTTCAATCCCGGCCCAGGACGACCAGGGTAATGTCATCATACCGGGCGGCGTCCTGGATGTATGCCTGGATCTTTTTTTTAATCGCCGCAAGAAATTCTTTTACTCCCAACATGGGCAAACCGTTGATAATAGAAACCAAACCCTGTAATGAAAGCATATCACCTTGGGGATTACGCGCTTCAGTAACCCCGTCGGTATACAACACGATACGATCACCGGGGTTCAACGTGATACTCTGTTGAGTGATCATCTGGTCGATATTATCGATCATCCCTAAGACAATACCGCCGGTCTTGATGACTTCCACATTCGCCGGTTTATCCCCCTGTGCTGCGCGGTAGACGATGATATGTTCATGCCCGGCCCCTGCCCAGGTGAAATCTCCGCTTTGCCCTGAATACTCCGCATAGATCAACGAAATAAACTTCTGCTGGGCGATCTGCTGGCAAAGCAGATTGTTCAACTTTAACACCAGATCACGCGGGGCAAGCCGCTGATCGATGAGGCTGTACATCGTAAATTTGGTCATACTCATGACCATACCTGAATCCATACCCTTAGCGGAGACATCAGCGACCACACATTTTACCTGGTCGGGATCGGGTGAGACAAAATCATACTAGTCCCCGGCGACTTCCAAAACAGGTACCAAGACGCCTTCAACTTGAAATCCCTGTGTCACGGGTGCGCCTTTCGGTAAAAGGTTCATCTGTATCTGATGAGCCATCTCCATTTCTTTCTTGAGACGGTTCTTTTCAGTCTGTTCTTTAATTGCATTTTCGATATGTTCAATATTCTCTAATGCGAGATAGACCTGATTAAGCATGGTATTGATAGCATTGATATCCTCAGGTAAACACCTCTCTTTAGCTTTTTTTCTCTCCCAAACAAAGGGACCCTTTTACATTCGGACCATTCCCTATAGGTACGATCAAAGATATTACTATCTCCTGCAATTGGCGATTAAAAAGAACCGCATCGGGCCTACGCAACTGTTGAAGCGACAAAGGGTCTTCTACGACTGAGGGTATCATCTGCACACAATCTTTGGATTTCTCCAAAACACACTTTACCCCTTCACACAAATATAACGCACCAAAAGTCGGATTGCTCGTATCGCACACCAAGTCACAAGTCGTATGCAAAAGGCTTTCTTTATCTTTGAATGTCGATAGCTCTTTCGATAATTCCAATAAGAAATTCTGATACTTGCGGTTTTCTGAAAGATGAGATCATCGGCTTTTTGCTGCAGGTATCGAAAGATAAACGGAGCAACGGTCGCAAAAACAGCGAACAGCAGCGAAGACACTGCCCAGGCTTTTGTCGTATATCCCACATAAAAAGGGATACCCAACAACAAAGCATACACTGCGACCAAAATACTGGTACGCGTAAAGACAACACGCACATCGATCAGATGATGCCGCACTACGCCATACCCAAAGACAAAAAGAAAAAACGGTATGGTAAACAAAGCCGGATGTAAGGGAATCCCAAAATTGGCCGCCCACTCAGTCGCCCCACCACACATGATACCGATAAGAATGGCAAAATACCGATATTGTGTTTTTTTAATAGGGTCGCTTTCCTTTTTATACGCCTTGAAAAGTCGCGTGGCGGTAAAAACACTAAGCATAAGGTACTTGACGATGCCAAAGGTCAAAACCCATGAAAAGACCGGCATACCTTCCCACACTCCACCCACACACGGTGTAAAATAGACGTTTTTGTTATGTAATTTGTCCCCCGCAAAAAGGCAAGTTCTACGACAGCGGCCACATAAAGGAAGGCCAAAAGTCTTGTTATCTTTTTATTAGAAAGGATCAAATAGAACTGATAATACGAAATCGAGATAAAAGGAACAAACGCATAGCCAAGTCGAAAACCAAAAATCGCGAAATCGCAGTTATCATAAAAACACATATCCCGGGCATTACCGAAAAACCATCCCCAGAAAGTAATAGATAAAAAAAGCAGCGCCTAGTTTTGCTTGGCTTTAGGGTTATAGAAGAAGATAAAGACGCCGGACAACAAACAGGTAAATGCCGTTACACCAGAAATCTGCCAACTGTTAAGACAAATATTTTTGAGGGCTTCGATCATGGACACTCCCGGCGCATCACTTATCCTTCAATTTCTCCTCAAGATGGATAAGACGCCCCTCCATACGTTTGAAGATCTCGATAAGCGGATCGGGCAGTTTATGATGATTAAGATCCACACCGCTGATGACTTCGGCCTGTTTGCCTTCCTTGCTCTTGATCACATGCGCAGGCACACCCACGACCGTGGCATGCTCAGGCACATCCTTGATC
>QMND01000166.1 GCA_003647605.1 Candidatus Shapirobacteria bacterium
ATGGTCAAACATGGGTAAGCCCAACAATTTATTGGAGCAATTCGTCAGATAGGGTAACCATAGATAATTTCAATGCAACAGAGTTTAATGGTTCATGGACAGAAGTTCCTGATTTTGGAGAAAGTTCAAGCAATGATGGAACATTTACAAAGGTTGATGATTCTACAAATGTAGCACAGGGATATGCGTTCTATGTTGCAACAAATTCATCTACATCTGATAAAATCTTTTTCAAAAAAGAGTTTGATAATGCAATCGCACTTCAAGACTCTTTGCATGTTTTACATAAAGGAAATGCAATTTTAAAATTTTATTCTGGAAGTGAAACACCATATTCTTCAGGTGGTGATGGAAATACTTCATGGGATACAGATATGACTGATTGGGCTTATAGAACTAAATTTACTGTTACAGAGCAGACAGGCTCTGCTCAAACCGATTTGCAATTTAAGATTACATTTAACTCTAAAAGACTAATTGATGCAGGAAGAATGCAATCTGATGGTGCAGACATTCGAGTTTATGATGGGGACGGAAACTCTCTTGATTTTTGGCTTGATGATTCAACAATTAACACGACTTCAACAGAGTTATGGGTAAAAGCAAGCTTTACTGCAAGTGAAGAAAAAATAATTTATGTCTATTATGGAAACGATAGTGCAACATCAACCAGCAATGGAGACAATGTCTTTGACTTTTTTGATGACTTTGATGGAACTTCCTTAAGTGGTGATTGGACTGTTTCTGGAGCTGTAAGCGTATCCAATAGCGTTGTATCGTTGGACAATGATGATATTATATGGGCAAGTGGTTCAACAGGATGGCAGACAGGTTATATAACAGAAGCAAAATCTAAGGCAGATGAACAAGATATTAAGTTTATACAAGTGGGTGATAGTGCATCACTTGATCCTAACAATTTATTAGCTATAATAAACGCTGATGCTAGACAAAATAATGTATTTGATGGTTTTACTCTACAATCAAGAGAAAGTGGAAATGCACTTAATTTAGTTGATGTAACAGGAAAGAATAATTGGCAAAACACTTATTACATTTATGGTATTCATTGGATTAGCTCATCATCTGTTAAGTTTTATCAAGGAGATACTTATTTGGGTGAAATTACTTCAAGTATTCCCTCAACAGATTTAAAACCAAATTTTGCAGTTTATGACAATTCACAGGAAAGTCAATTAGATGTTGATTGGGTTCGTGTGAGGAAATATGTTTCGACAGAACCAACAGTAGCAGAAATTCAAGAAGATGCGTATTCTTGGCATTTAACAGAGTATGATTACAGAAGACCAATTACACTATCTGAACAATCAAGTTCTGATTTAACAGATTATCAAGTTAAGCTCACAATAGATACTGCAACGCTGATAAGTGAGGGCAGACTTCAATCAGACGGAGATGACATTCGGTTTACGGATGTAGAAGGAACAAATTTAAGTTATTGGATTGAAGATGGTTTAAATACCTCAACAACAAATATTTGGGTTAAAGTTCCTTCAATTACAGCAGATTGTATTGAAACAATTTATTTTTATTATGGAAATGGAAGTGCAACTGCTGGGAGTTCTCTCAGTATTGTTTTTGGCACTAATACTGTATCATTATGGAGCTTAGAAGAGACATCTGGAACAACAGCTAATGATGTATGGGGAAATAATGATGGTAGCAACATAAATACACCAACTCTTAATGTTACAGGAGTAAAACAAAAATGTTATACTTTTACTTCAGCAAACTCTGAATATATAGAACTACCCTACTCATCAGACTTTGATGTTGGAACAGGAGATTTTACACTTGCATTTTGGTTTAAAACATCTACATCAGAACGACAAACGTTTTTTCATTTGTCATCATCAAAAACAGGTGATGCAGGATCTTTGTGGGTTAGAACAGAACCTACAAATTCAAGGATACGAGCGTTAATTGATGGTGGTTCGACATATGAAGATGTGGTGTCTACATCTGATAAAATAGATGGAAATTGGCATCACGTTGTTTTCCTGAGAGACTCTGGAACAACTTATCTATATATTGATGGTCTTGAAATAGATAGTGCTTCAAGCTCTTTGTCTATTTCAAGAAATGGAACAGATAAAGAATACATAGGATGTTTGGACGGAACAGCCAATTTTATGGATGGACAAATTGATGAAGTTATGTTTTGGGATAGGGCATTGACATCAACTGAAATCGCGAACATGTATGCATCAACAGAACCAACATACTCATTAAAAACAGAGGAAACACAAGCTTCAGGTGACGATTATTCGGCTGGAACACTTGAATTTACTGCTACCTTAACAGGAAACCCAACTGAGTGGACTGAAAGCGAATTTGATACGAGTTCAAAAGATGGAACATCTATAAACAGAATTTTGATTGAAGATTCCGATACTGATTATTATGAGCAATCAGGAAGCGACTACAATAGGTTTGCGTTAGATGCAATTTGGACAAAAGACACAGATAGAAGCACAACATGGGAAGAAATTGAATTTTCAAGCTCTGGCTCTATTACTCTGGATATTTTGGACGCATCAGACACCTCTTCAGTTTTGCAAAGCAGTTTAAGTTCAAGCCCCATAGATCTAACGGGCTTTTCGAATTTAGAGGGAAAAAACATAAAAATTAGGGCAAATCTTGATACAAATGAAGAATTAACATCACTTACAATTTCTTATAAACCAGAACTGAGTGGAGATAATAG
>QMND01000167.1 GCA_003647605.1 Candidatus Shapirobacteria bacterium
ATAATATAAGAGTTATTTGAAATGATATTGGGGGACGTATATGGTGTGATGATAAAAACAAATTGCAAATACATGGTAATATAATCGATTGAGATATAGACTATGTATGAGAAGACTCTACTGTAAGTTGAAATACTGTAAACTGAAATATATGAGTTACAGAAGATAGAATATCCATAACTTGAAATACATTAACGTGAAACATAAACTTATCTTCACAGTTAGATTGTACCGTTGTATCAAATTGCATTTGATGATGAAGTGTAATCAATGGGACTTGAACATGAACAAAAGTTGCACACAACACGAACGTAGCTACACATAATATTTAATCTATAATAATACCAAATGGACATCACATTAAATAACCAAATGACAGGTACAGACTGTACGTTCTCTAATACAGAGACATTCGCAGCATCAGAAGTAGATGATAACTTCCAAAAAATAGCAGCAGCAGCTGTGGGAGTATCACTAGATTTTGGGCATGTAACAAGTCCTACATACTTCAAAATGACAGCATCAGTGCCAGTACATCTAACAATGTGAACTCTAACAATAAATAATGTAAAGAGTTATGAAATCAGAGGAGAGATAACAGCGGTCACTGTAGATAATAGCAGTGCAGCTGATGAAAGCGAAGTAAGGTTTTTAGTAGCTAACGAGTAGTAATGTTTATTAAGAACATATCAGGTATAGAGCAACAATGAATAGACACAGGTCTCAATTGAATATGAGAGATCGTTGTAGCTATTGATGAAACAATACAAGTATCGGAAGATAAGGGACTGTTTTATATTAGAGCAATGGAAAATATATTTGTTCCAGACAATACTGCTTGAGGTGGTGCAGGATGTACTTTCGACGGAGTATACGAAACACCTACATGACATGTAACAGGTACAACTTGCCAAGAGTGGATTGATCTACATTTCCCAAGTAATCCACCAACAGTAGCTATTAGATGAACAACATTTCCATTCGGTATATATGAGGTATGACAAACACTAGCTACACCGTTGATAGAATGACGTTGAACACTATGAAGCAACCCAGCTGGTACATTCGTTAGTTTAGACATACTAGCTATCTGATTCACACAGCCTACACCGACACCTACTGTATGGTACGGTACAAATGATGCTAATGTAATTATAGTTCTATGAAATACACAAACATATACTGCTACTGTGACAGATGACCAAGCAAGAAGTGCAAATGCTAGTGGAAGTTATAGTGGAGCATATCCATATTATGGAACATCTGTAAATATAACAACATTAACAAAACAGACACTTACACCAAACACAAGTATATATTTCCAAGTAAATCATGTTCCAGAAACAGGAGGAGATAAATACAAAGCAGATTTTGAAACTGCGAACGTAACAATCACAGGAGTACAATTCTACAATACAGTATCTTCAACTTGGGATTGGATGTGAGGTAGTAAAGCAAATAGTGTCGCTCTATGGACTCCTAGTGTAGTTACGCATACGGTACAAGGAAATATAATAAACTACACAAGATATACACACAATGGATTAGATGGCTGAGCATTACAAACTAGATTTTATACTACATAATTTATCATGGCAAGAGTTAAAGGAACGACAACATTTGCAGCAGATTTCGAGGTAGAAAAGAGATGACCCCTCGATGCTAAGATGAGAGTGGAAGCTCTTGCTGATTTGACGTTGCCAGTAACATGGCAAGCACATGATGGTAATGAATATACTTATGTCGGTATGTTTGTTGCTGTTTATAATGACGGTGCAAATAATTGACTATATCAATTAAATGCAGTAGATTACACTGTGTTAGCTAATCGGCTTCTTATTTGAGGTGGTACACCAGGAGACGAAGAGAATTACTTTTGACTATACCAAGTTACTGCTGAATTTCTATCAGACGAAATAATAGATTTAGAAACATGATTAGGTGCAACAGCAGGAGTTGTGAATATTCTTGGTGATGCAATGTGACCTGACTTTAATCTAGGAAATAATGCTGGAGAGTTCTTTTCAGAAAAAGGGATCTCAGTATATCTACATTGAGTGGGAAGGCTAGTAAAGTGAACAACAGCAATACGGCAAGCACAAACAGAGATAAGTTTTCCAGTACCATTGGCTGTGTGAGATCGGTTTATGATAGAATGGGATGCTGGTATGGGATGAGCTGGTTGAAATCGAGCAGATGCTTTTGAATGAACGTATGCTGAACTTGAGGCTTTGAAAAATACAAATTCATTAACTCCAGGTGGACGATATAAGGAGACTGATTATCAAACAGTGAATGATGCAGGATATGATATTGTAAATACTTGACCTATTGAACCATTGTACTTTCAAGCTGCGTCTACATGAGTATTTATGAAAGAGGCATTTTCAGAAACAAATCCTGATGATATTATTGAATATGATTTTGATAATAATGAAATATTAAAGACGTGAAACGCTGAGTATGAAGACGGATCTGATTATGGTGGTACTGCAACAGTAACTAACGTAACTCCTACATCTTTTGAAATAAATATGGATGTTATACGTGATTGATATTTCGAGATTGAAATTGAGGATAGTTCTGATGATTACCAGTATGAATCCACTGATGAATGAACAGGGTTTACCGTTACAGATTTATGAGGTGGGCAATACAGGTATGATATTTTAGACACAATAGATCTAACAGATCCAGGATATAACTATATTTGAATGCAATTTAA
>QMND01000168.1 GCA_003647605.1 Candidatus Shapirobacteria bacterium
AGTAATGTTAGATAAAAAATTAAAACAATTAGATAAAAAAAGGCTGAGAGGTTATTTGGAAGATGTCAACCATTTGCAATCTCTAATTGAAAACCTGTGGCGATTGAGCAAAAGCGGAATTAGAAAGAAAAAGGTGGATAAAGTAAAAATTAAACAGATTTTGACAAGGGCTGAAAGAAACGTAACTGGGGTGGCCAACAAAAAAAAGATAAAAATTATTTCTAAAATAAAAGGTAAAAATGAGAAACTGAGGATAGACAGCCAAGTGGCCACAGAGATATTAACTATATTTTTGGATAATGCGGTTAAATATAGTCAGAAATCAGCTAAGGTTTGGATGCTAGCTAAAAAAACAAAAGGGCGATGGTTGGTAGAAGTAAAAGATAGAGGGTCAGGGATCAGCCAAAAAGATTTGCTATATATTTTTGATCGTTTCTATAGAGCTGATCGGTCTAGAAGTCAAAGGGAAGGTTTTGGTTTGGGTTTAGCAGTAGCTAAAAAATTGAGCCAAGAAGTTGGTTGGAAAATTGGAGTTAAAAGTAAATTGGGACAAGGATCAATTTTTCAGCTTTTTTTCAGTTAGGCTGTTTATATTGGGCTAATTAGTTGTTAGTCAACACAAGGAGGTGAACAGAATGAATAAAAAGTTAATAATAGGTATAATGTCTTTGGCAATTTTGGTGCCAGGAACTGTAATCGGAGTTAAAACGGTCCAAGCTTATGAACAAAGAAACAGAAAACCACTAGTGGAAGAAATAGCTAAGCGCTTTCACCTAGATCCTAAGGCGGTGGACAAAGTGGTAGAAAACTACCGACATCAACGGTCTGAGGAAAGACGACAAAGAGCTATGAAAAGACTAGATGAGGCAGTGACTGAAGGTAAAATCAACCAAAGGCAAAAAAGGCAAATTCTGGAATGGCAACAGAAAAATCGTCGCCAGTTTGGTGAATTAAGGGAATTGAGCCAAGAAAAGAGAGAAGAACTTCGTCAGCAACACAGGCAAGAAGCTAGGGATTGGGCTGAAAAAGAAGGTATCGAATGGTTTGATCATAGTCATCGAGACTAAGCAAAGAAACCCTCCGGATTTTGTTAAGTTCGGAGGGTTCTTGGTTTGGATAAATAGAAAGAATTGAGGTATAAACAGGATATGAATCAACAACAGTTAAAGAAAGAAATAGAAAAAGACTTGTTGAATCTGGCTGATCTGATTTACAAAAAAGGTTGTCAAAGATTTTTTAAGGAGAAAGTAAAAAATATGGGAGTTAGGGTGCCGGATAGAAGAAAAATAGCTAAAAAATATTGGCAGATTATAAAAAATTGGGAGAAAAAAGAAATTTTGGATTTAGCCGAAGAACTGTTAAAAAGAGATTTAGGAGAATATAGAACCATAGCTTTTCAGTGGAGTTTTGAACTAAAAAATAGGTTTGAAAAAGTAGATTTTAATCGTTGGGAAAGATGGATAGATGACTATACAAAAAACTGGGGAGCGGTAGATGATTTTTGCACTCACAGTTTGGGCTATTTTTTAGTTGAATTTCCTCAATTTTTAAAGGAGATGAATAATTGGGCTAAAAGTAAAAATAGATGGAAAAGGAGAGCGACAGCGGTTAGTTTAATTTATGGAGTTAGGCGTAAGACAGCTGGTTTTTTGGATCAAATATTTGAAGTAGCTGAGATTTTGTTAAAAGACGAGGACGATCTGGTTCAAAAAGGTTACGGTTGGGCCTTGAAAGAGGCTTCAAACAATTATCAAAGGCAGGTTTGGAATTGGGTGATGAAAGGAAAAGAAAATATGCCCAGAACGACTTTAAGATATGCTGTCGAAAAAATGTCAAAAGAACTGAAAACAAAGGTGATGAATTAGTTTTTTACCCATTTTTCTAGGTCTATCTGGCGAAAGGATGTGGTTTGGAGTAGGTGATAACCTAGTTTTTTTAAAAAAGTTTGATGGTCAAAAGCAAAAATGGGAAAGCCGTAGGAGGTAAGGATTATTTGTTGAGGTAGATTTTCTGTTTGTTCCAGTAATCTAATGTCTTTTATTTGGACATCAGGACGATAATAATGCAAGGGATCGGCAAAAGACGGGATCATGTAAATAGTGATTTGACTGCCTAAAGACTCAGACGACCCTTTCCAGTCTTCACGATGAAAATTTGAATTAAAACTGTAAATTAAAGAAAGTAATAAAAAACCAATGGCAATAATCAGTTTCGGTTGGGTTTTAGAGATAGAGTAATCTAAGGCCAACATAAAAATGGGTAATAAATAAAGAAAACGAAAATATTGAATCATTGGTAATTTTAGAGATAACAATGAGGCTAGAAAAAGAGGAGTTAATAAAAAAACCAACAATTTTCTAACTTTAATTTGAGAAAAGTCACCTTTAATTAAATTAAAAAGCAAAAAGATTGTCCAACTGCTGGCCAAGAGATAGTAAACATTTTTGGGATAAAAAGAAATTCGACCAAAAGAAAACTTGAGAGGAATTAATAATAAATTTTTTAGATTGAGTTTACCTAAAACCATCGACCAATTTTTGACTAAAGTTAAAGAGATTTGGGATTGTTTTAGTTGAAAAAAAAGCAGAGGAGATACGCAGGCGAGGGCTAGGAAAAAACCGCTGAATAATAAAAAGTGTTGGCCTAACCTAGAAAGAAATGGTTGATTTTTAGAATTAAAAAAAGAATAAATTAATAAAGTTAAAATAAAAAATA
>QMND01000169.1 GCA_003647605.1 Candidatus Shapirobacteria bacterium
GCACCACTGAAGACAGCGATGAGCGCAGCGGCTAGAACAGTGGCAAACACCGGCACGCCCGCAGCAGCAGCCGCGACTGCTGCCAGGAGTAGGCTAATACTGATTGTGGTCTCTTTAAGCCGCACCGGCTGGTCTGCTGTGCTCGGCTCCAGCAGGATGAAATCCCGCTCCTTGCGCAGGGCTTCCATGCGAGCGGCTTCGCCGACTACCAGCAGGGAATCGCCCACGGTAAGTTGGCGTGTGCCCACATCGGTGCGGTATTTGCTGCCGCCCCGCTGGATGGCGACCACGGAAAAGCCGTAGCGCTGCCTGAAAGCAAGGTCCTTGAGGTTTTTGCCAACCGCCTCAGAGCGAGGTGTCAGGATTAATTCAAAGACAGCCAGACCGCGTCGGCTGAGCGTGTTTTTCTCTTCTTCTGGCTTAATCCGCACGCCTTTATCAGCGAGCAGCTTGACCCGCTCCTCATTACCGACGATAAGCAGACGATATCCTGCCTTAACCTCGACTTCGGGTTTTGGTAAGAGAATTTGCCTTCGGCCGTTCTGTATGGCGGCCAGGGCAAGGCCGTAATTCTCACCGAACCCAATTTTCCGCAGAGTCTGCCCGCAGAGGGGGGATTTGCGGTCAACTTGCGCAATCCATGTCCGTTCGCGTATTTCGTATAGTCTTTCAAGCTCGCTACCGGTGGGTCGCTTACTGCGAAATGCGGCGGCTGGTTTCCGGTCCGGTAGCAGCCGTGTGGCGAAAAATGTCATGAACAAAAGACCGCTAATCGCAATCAGCCCGCCTGTCGGGAAGAAGTCCAGCACGCCCAAGGGCTCCTGTGGCGGGGAGGCACTGGTGAGCAGTACGCTCGCTAGGATATTTGCGGTAGCGAAATAGGTCGCCATACCGCCCAGCAGGCTGCCGAAAGAAACAGGGATGAGCAGTTTACTGGAATTGACCCCCGTTCTGCGCGACGCTTCCAGTACGCTGGGGATGAGCAGAGCGCCGGCGGCAACATCGTTCATCACAAGGGATAAAAGCGCGGCGGTCCCTGAAAAAAGGAAAATCAGGCGGTTCACGGAACTGCCGCTGACTTTCAATATTTGGCGTGTGAGCCATCTGGCGAAACCGCTTTTTTCCAGGGCGGCGGTCAGGATGAAGATGCTGATAAGGATGATGACGGATTCTTGGCTGAAGCCGGAAAGCGCGCGGGAGGATAGGTCAGGCCGCCCCGCCGGCCCGAACACGCTGAACCCAGCGAACTGCATGATGGCAAGGAGTGCAGTGATCAGCAAGGCTGCCAGGTCCATGCGCAGCCAGTTGAATACTACTGCGATCAAGGGGAAGAAAAGGACCGCCAGGATGAGTATTTGTGTGATGGTCATGAGTGCAAAATCATTAATTACATATAAAATATTGACTGTAAAATGTTGACTGCGTTATCTTACCATGACGGATTTTTGGGAATTGGAAAGAAATTTATATATCTGGTAATAATGGTGGACCTGGGCAAGCGTATGTGATGGATGAGGTTTTTAGGGCAATTGGATTGAATTTCCAGGTATCGATCTGGCCGAGTGGCAAACTAATAAAGTCAGGAAAAAGCTGCTAGTTCTCTTTGGCAAACTCCAGCCAGAAGTGGTTTTTCAGAACACGCTCATTGGGAGTGACCTTGATGGATTCTCTTACTGTGATCTCCTGGTCAACCGTTTCTGGGTTCACGAAGCACTGCAGAGGAGGGCGGCCGTTTTTGGTGATGAAGTAATCGATAGCTGCGTTTAGTCTCTCTTCGATCGCCTTTCCGTTCTGGTTGTCATACCAGAGCATTCCCTGCTTCATGAATTAGTTTTCCTCCGTTTTTTCTAATTATAGCAAATATGTTCTAGAATAGCAAGCAATTGACCGGAATTTGCCATTCTGATGGCATTTTCAAGGTATTTAAGGTATCCTTAAACGGAATTTTCATATCCAATTTAAGGAGGTTGAGGTGATACAAGAAGCACTCGTAGACGCGGAGAAGCGCATGCGCAGCGCGATTCAGTCGCTTGAAGAGGACTTGGCGGGGGTGCGGACCGGCCGGGCCAGCCCTCAGCTTATTGAGAAACTGCCGGTTGAGTACTATGGTCAGCCGGTGCCGTTAGTACAGCTGGCATCAATCAGTGTCCCCGAGTCCCGGCAGCTTCTCATACGGCCTTTCGACGCATCAGCAGATAAGGAAATCGTTAAGGCGATCATGACTTCTGACCTGGGCCTTACCCCTGTCAGTGACGGTAAAAACATCCGGCTTACTCTGCCTCCGCTTACGGAAGAGCGTCGCAGGGAGCTTTTAAAATTTGTCAATCACCGCCTGGAGGAAGCGCGCATTGCGGTGCGCAATGTGCGCCGGGATGCCATCAAAGATTTGAGGGAGTTTGAGGAGAAAAAACTGATATCCGAAGACGAACTGAAGAGGGCGGAGGAGGATGTTCAGAAGCTAGTTGACCATATTTCTGAAGAGATTGACGAAATCGGGAAGAAAAAAGAGCAAGAAATCATGGAGTTCTAAACGCGGGAATGGCAGAAAAGAAACAGCCCAAATTTAAAAAACTCCCGGCACACATCGCCATCATCATGGACGGCAATGGGCGCTGGGCGTCCGCCCGCCATCTGCCTCGCATGGCCGGGCACCGCGCTGGCACCGAAAACCTGCGCCGTATCATCACCACATGCGTGGAATTCGGCATTCAGC
>QMND01000170.1 GCA_003647605.1 Candidatus Shapirobacteria bacterium
GTCTCAATATTGCGTTCCGCATTACTTATATCCGCACCTTTGATTACCGCGCCACTGAGTTCCGCGCTTCTGAGATACGCGCCACTGAGATCCGCGCCAATGAGATCCGCGCCCCTGAGATCCGCGTCCTTGAGATACGCGCCACTGAGATCCGCGTCCTGCTTAACACCTAACTCAAGTGCAATTTTTAGTGACCCAGCCTCAACCTCAAATAAAACTATTCCAGTCCAACGTGACTTAATCTCAATTTTCATAAATTTCCTCCAGTTCTTCAGCATAGTAGATCATCATGTTTCCTAATGTGGCGGGGCAGGTCAGGCCTGTCTCATTCCTTCCTGACGTGAGTTCATTGACCGGCTTTCACCGCTGCCCCCCAGACCAGCATTTAACCTTTCGGCACCGCATCCACAGCTGCGGCTGCTGGATTAGACTTTTTCCCATCCACAGCTTTAATCGAGCCATCTTCCATGTAGATGCCGACCTTTCCACTCTCGTCTGTGCGCTCCATCCAAATCTGATAATCCTGATCTTTGGCAGCTTTAGAAATCGCCTCGTAATTATCAGAGTCCAGCAGAGAAGCATCGCGAATGAATAACACTCTCAAATCAGGATTGAGTTTCATTCCGATCATGGTCGATATCATAATCTGCTCACCATGCGAAATTTGAGATAAGGGTACGTTATTAAGCAATACCGCTTCATCCGAAACGCTGAGCCCTTCAATCGGGAAATTGGCCTCGCAAAGACGTTGTTTGCGGGTTTCTTCTACTTCATTCAAAACCTTATCGTAACCCTGTTCTTTGTTGCGCGTTGATTTGAGATTAGCCTCTGCTTTTTCTTTTCGAGTTTTTCTGTTTTTATAAACATCAAGCTGCCCTTGCGTCGCGCTGGCCTTAGTAACTTCATCTCTGGCAACTAGCAACTCTTCAGACGAAATAGGAATGCCTTGTAACGATCTCAACTTCTCGATGGCTTTTTTGTATCCAGGCAATTTAGCCTCTCTGTCGGCCAACTCATCTTGAAGCTCTGCTATTTGTTCTCGGATTAAAACACAACGCTCTTCAACCACACTCTTAGTCCTTTCCGTATCTACTATTTGTCCGTGAATATTATTGAACTCATCTTTCCGCTTTTCTAATGACTCTAATTTTCCCATCGCTTCTGCAACAGATGCCCCTTTTGGTTCCTCTCCTAGATCGCCAATTGTTTGAAGTTCACTTTCAAATGTTTTAATGCTATAGCCGACCTCACGCCTTGCATTGTATGCTTCTGTTTTCTTTTCGTCTAACTCACTAAAATCCAAACCGACCAATTCCATGAGCATTTTGCGTTGTGCTCTACGTCCCTCGGCAGTCTGCGAAAGCCTGGCAAATTCTAGCGGATCGAAAGACAGCTTTCCAATTATGCCGTTCAACAAGCTCTGCGGAGACTTGTAGCTTGCTCCTTCTTTGCTAAGAACTTCTAGCGTGTCACCTTTGGCGGTGAAAACTTTACGCACTGTATATTCTCCAAGATCAACCTTAATCTCTGCGCGTTCCTCACCTTTTCGGATCGGCTCATCTGGTTTTTTGCCTGTCAAACCAATGAATATAGAATCAAGCACAGCACTCTTACCAGCACCATTTTTGCCGGTCAAGATAACGGCATCACCCGTGGGCGCGATCTCAACGACCTTCAAATTCTTAATGTTCTCAGATTTTAGAGCTACGATTTTCATTGCTTAGTTTCCTTTTTTTCTAGTGATTGTTTCAACTTGATAAGAAGATCAATCGGTGCATTGCCTTCTTCGATCTCAAAGCCTAGTTGTTCTGAGTAATATTCACGCTCACTTTTTAGAAATGCATCAGAGTCTTTCTTCGCTATACTTTTTTGCTTTTTATCATATTCCCAACATTTAATTGCAAGAAATAAAGTTCCGATCATAAGAATAAATAAAATTGGTGCTTCCATCACTTAAACTCCTGCTGTACGTAGCTTCCAAATCGTCGCCGCATTTCCTTTCCTGCTTCACCCGTTTCATGCGGACGGACATTAAAGGCTTGAACAGTCCCCGAGCCTGCAATTCCCTGCGCTTGCGAGTGATCGTCTCGGGATGGGCCCCTTCTAGCGAAATAAGGTCAAACAAGTAATCGGGAATCGGTATGCGCTGAATATCTCGCCAGTAAGAAAGCAGCAGGTAGAGATTATCGGATCTGGTTCTATAATCCCTACGGACCGTTATGATTCACATGGTAGTTTCTTATGCTAGCCACAGTGCCCGTTTCGGTTGCAGAGTGGTGAACCACGATCCCGCGCCATGACCTTGTTATCTCGTAGCGAGGAATATCAGAGGCGTGGGCCTGAGACGCGAAAGCGCAGAGCATTAGAAATATAAATACCATGGTAAAAACCAAGCAACTCAGCACAGCATCTTTATTCATGGCACAATTCCTTCTCGTGTTTTAAAGCCATCACTTCTTCTACCGTGAATTTGGTTTCAAAGCGCCAAACGTTTATTTCTTCAAACTCCTGTCTTCCGATGGTGATGCCACAAGAACAAATGTACTGATCTTTCGAGACGTCGTATGAGATAACGTGATTCCGTTTTTTGGATGCTTTCCTGCGGGGGGAGTGCGTCGTGATGGTCATCTCAAAATCACCATCGGACATGTGGTTCATATCACGGACATCTCGCCAGCCACAACAGTTCTTCATGGTGAATATTGCA
>QMND01000171.1 GCA_003647605.1 Candidatus Shapirobacteria bacterium
ATACATGCCGAAGAGTCTGTAGTAGTGATGAGTCACATATTTAGGGGATACTATAAAGGGCGAATAAATCTCTACGGAGAAGAGAGGAGAGAAAAAATATACGATTCAGACGCGTATCTAGGGCTATCATCAGAGGTGAAAAGAATAATTTCAGCTAAATCGGGCTTAGGAACTTTGCCTGTCACCCCAGGACAGGGGGACATGTACGTGGCGACCTGGTCTGTAAGAATAACTTATACTTACGAGCGGAGAGAACTTCTTTCAAGGAAGGGAGTAGCGGAAACAGGAAAGCTCCTTGTACCCGCTGTATTCCCATTAGCACCTAGAAAGTACATTTTCAAACCTGAACTCTTACTCACCGATGTTACCACCGGGAAGGGGGGACTAGGAAAAATGAAGGTGCGGACGAAAGTGATAGAGGATCTAGTGTCTAAGGCAAAGGATGTATCAGTTCAGAACAACGTAAAAGTTGTACCTCCCTTTGCGAGCAAAGAGGAAGTAGAAAAGCTTACAAATTACTACATGAGGAAGGTCATATGGAAGCTACAGAAAAAGATAAAATTTGGAAGCGTATCTGCTGAAAAGATATTATATATACCTGCAAGTTACAGGCAGGGCTTCCTAGAGATTCCAATTCAAGGTTTAAAACCCATATCCATACCAAATATACCGCCTGAATGTATGATATAAAATAAGGGTGAACATACCAAGCTGACAGAGGATAATATGCAATCTAGCCACCTTCAGAGTGCATATGGACTTTAACCCTTAGGCATTGGGGCTATCAAATATTGTCGGATTCTTTGTAATGATGTTTCCTGTTCGAAATCGGTTGAATTAGCTGGTTTAGGATAATATTTTATATCAATCGGATGTTTAATTCTCGAAATGGAAAAATCTAGCTTCTGGCTTCTTATATCAGTCATAGCGGTATTGACTGTCCTCCTAGTCAAGCTCAACAATTCTTACCCCAACGGAAGGTTTCCCTGTAGAGAAGATGATATACATTGAGAGCATATAAGGGTTAGCGATAACGCTCGACACAGTTGTAGATTGAAAAAGAAAAGGGGGGTTACCTCCTCCTGGAGGCAGCTATGCCACATGCTACTGCTACGGCAATAATAGCAAGCATCCAGCTTAGCTCTCCTATTACTGGAGGAGGTAGAGGCGGGTTCGGCGGCTTAACCCATACCAGCATGTTATGTACGAAGTCTACTCTTTCACCCCAGACAACGAGCGGGACACCAACCCAGATGGCCCTGTAGGTTACACCCCCAGTTGTGTTCTCGACAACGGAGATTACGTAGCAGTCCGGGGAATATGGAGGCACAGCCTGGGCAACACCAACGGCGGCGCCTGTGAGGATGCATTCATCCCCATCTCCCAAATCTGGGGAGGCATCGGTTACCGTAACTGGGAATGTACCTGTAATGTCGTTTGGTGTTGTGAATATGTCATGGGCTGGAGCGACGATGTCAAAGACGTCTCCGTCGGATAGGTCGTTCTCCCAGTCGTATATTCCCATTAGAGAGGCTATTGGGTCTCCAACATCAGCCTGATGATCCCAGCCGAACTCTCCCGAGTCCACTATCAGAGTTCCACCGGCACTTAGATAGTATGCGAGGGCTGAGGCCTCCTCTGCCGTCATGGCGTCGGTTTCGGTGCCAAGCTCCCATATTATTACGGGGTAGTCCATGAATAGGTACTCGAGATCGAGCTGTGCTGTAGGCCAGTCAGGGCTGCTGGTGTGCATAACTGTGTAGCTGTAGGCATTCCAGCCGAGCACGGCGTTAGCCTGGTCTATGGCGTCTGTAAACGTTGTTTCAGGCTCAAGCTCCTCACCTGATTCCAGATCGTCGTCGTCCATAACTATAAGGACGTTCCACGTCACACCTGGGCCTGCTGGAGGCCAGTTCGGAGTAGGTGGAGCGGTAGCCACAGTTGTGATGCAGAATGCACCCGCATCCCATGCCCCCGTGCCTATGTCCCAGATCCCTGGCGATGGAAGGGCTCCATCGTAGTCGCTACTATCCTTGTGGAGTGGTGGAACAAGCCCGATAAGGTCGTGGCCGTTAACGTAGATTGTTGCACCTGTTGGGTAGTAGTATGAGAGTGTACAGCCGTCAAGCACATATATGTCGCCGTTCCTGAGTATGCCGACGACCTCCTCAGCTGGGTCACCGTCGCAGTCAAACAGTTCAACGTAGAAGGGCGTGTGAACATCATCGGCGTAGCCTGTGTCCCAGGTGCACTCGACAGAGCCCGTGACAGGATCAAATAGTGTCACGCCGCATGGTAGGTACCAGCCGTGTGCGGCTGCAAGCTCCAGGCTACCGTCTCCGTCGAAGTCCCCTGTTGCAACGTCTAACACTTCACCTGGAGCTGTAAGTGGTGATGCTGCAAGCTGGATGCCGGTGGCAGCGTCGAACATGTACACGTTCTGGTTCGTTGCCCCAACAGCCACGTCCATGTCTCCGTCTCCGTCTAGGTCGTCGACGGTCAACCCGTACTCCGCGGCAAGGCCCGCAACTGGATCTTGATGCCATATTTCGGTGCCTGAAGCACCATCTATAGCTGAGATGTCAGTGTAGCCGTATCCAAAGTTAGCCAACGCTACAACATCTTCTATGCCATCGCCGTTTACATCGCCTAGCTTGTCAACCCTATAGCTTCCAGCTGTCGTCGAGGACGGGAAGGTGTAGC
>QMND01000172.1 GCA_003647605.1 Candidatus Shapirobacteria bacterium
ATGAAACTCTAGAACCACAATATTCAACTAACTTATTAGAGATATATAAAGAAAATGAAACGGGAGGAGAAATATGGACAAAATATGATATACAAACAATTCCAGATCAATATACAGAATTCCTATTACCACCTCGTCCGGATATTGAAGGAATACCATTAGAAGATAGAGAGCAATACTTTGCAGACCCACAAAATAGAACACCACTTACAAGAGAAATGGTTGATCCAAATATAACAAGAGGAGATTACTTACTTGTATCAGCATTTATTGCACCAAATGCACAGGGAGATTTCAATAGATTAGCATTTGCATATGATCCGATGGTCGGTTTAGATATTTACATTAATAGTGATGATGTATACTATGCTAAGATAAGAATTTATGGAGAAGAAGACAGAATACCATCTGGATATACATATTGGTATGAACCATTTGATCCAAGAGCTATTCCAAAAGATTCAATAACATTTAATCCAGCTATAATCCTATGGGATGCAAATGAATATCCAATGTATGCAGATAGCTATAATATACATGTTAAGAAATATCTCCGCCTTTACTATGAACCAAATGGAACACTATGGCATAAGAGAGCAGAATATAATTTTGAAATACCAACCATTATATTGGAGAGCACATACATGCTTATTGAAAGACAGGATTATCTACCAATTGGAGGATCAGCAGGATCAACAAGATTTGCATTCCCAATTGCAGAGGCAAGGGATCAGCCAGGGTTGGCATCATTTGATGGAGATGGAGATGGACATCCAGATTTAGTTGATTTGGCAGATGTATTTGGCGCAGGAATGAATGGAGGAATTGAAATTCAGCATACATTCCTGATGCATTATGGAGATGTTGTACAATTCTTGGATCATAAAGTAAGATTTGAAGGAATTTATACCGATCCAAATAATGCAGATGTTAAATATGCAAAGATAAATATATCATACTGTGGAAATGAAGAAGATGATACATGGGTATTACAAGAGCTAGGATTGCCATTTGGCAATCCAACAGTAAAAGTATATTTCGATAGGCATAATGTGCAGCATCTTAGCCCAGTAGATAGAGCAACTACATTCTATGCAAAACTAGAAGGATACATTGATTCAGATGCAGATCCAACAAATGATGTTGCTCAAATTACATTAGGTAAGAATTTGACAGTTGGAGACACATTCTATGTAAATGGTTCAAGATACGATGTAGTAGCAATATACATACATAATGGAAAATTCAAATTCATAACACTAAGAAATCCAATTCCAAAGGGAGAAGGAGAATTAGATGATAGCCAATATCCAATTACAAGCCAGTGGATAGTTAAAATACCACAATGCCATCCAATTCCATTGGATCCACCATTCAATATGCCTCATTATATAGTAGATGACATAGATGTTCCATTATGGAAGCCATTGAAGCATGTAGATGAATGGCCATATGGAAATGCAAGCAGTCCTAACATATATCCAGATGCAGGAGCAGCATCAGAATACTTCCCATTGGCAGAACGCTACTTAACAATGCAGAATCCACCAGATGAATGGCTAACATACTTTAGAGCAGTCCCAATTGATCAAGATAATGATATGAAGCCACACATGCCAACAGATTGGCAGATATGGCAAGGACCATATAAGCCAGCATATGGAAACATGGATACAGAGCATTGGATCGCTTTTGATGTAGATGAAAGAATAATTGCAATGCCACCATTAGAATTCTGCTGGGTATATGAAACATATGAACCAAGATATACAACTGATTTGCTAGAAATACTATATGAAGGTTTAACAGAAACATGGACAAAATATGATATACAAACATATCCAGATAGATATACAGAATTCGTATTGCCAGTAGATGAAGATAGATTAGATTACAAGTTACATAATGATTACTTAATTACAACATCATTCATTGATGAAGATCTTATAAACTTCTCTAGAGTATCATTTGTATTCATTGGAAATTCACCATTGAAAGAGGGAATATATGTAAATGAAATAACACCACCAATTCCACCACCTCCACCAGGACAGGCCCCAGATGCATCATTTACCGTAAGCCCAGAAACAACAGTAGATGCATTGGTTGAGCTAACATTTGATGCAAGTACAAGCGATGATCCAGATGGAACAATAGTGAGCTATGAATGGGACTTTGGAGATGGAACAACTGCAGAAGGAGTAATTGTAACCCATTATTACACAAAGGCTGGTACATATATTGTAACATTAACTGTAACAGATGATGATGGAAACACAGATACAGCAACAGAAACTATAGATGTTACTTCAAGCGGCTATAGATTTATGCTCAAGTCAGGATGGAATCAAATTTCATTCCCAGTAATACCAAGTGATACATTAGCAGATATAATGGCTTCATTGCCAGGAGGCTCACAGATATACATATGGAATGCAAGCAATCAAAGCTATGAGCTACCAGATCTGACATCACCACCACAGCCAGGTGTAGCATACTGGATTTACACACCATATGATGCAACTTTGGATGTTATTGGAACAGAGGTAACAGGAATGCCATTTACACTATTGCCAGGATGGAACATGATTGGTCCAGGATATGAAGAAATAGTAATTACACAGTGGGCATATCACTGGAATGCAGAAATCTATAGTTATGAGCCAGCAACACATGTATTACAGCCAGGCAAGGGA
>QMND01000173.1 GCA_003647605.1 Candidatus Shapirobacteria bacterium
AATAGCTGTGGTTATAGACAATGCGGGCAGGTCCCGTGGGGAATGTAAAAAGCAAGATGGTTAAGTTTAAATTAAATAATTATTAACAAGTTGACCAATATGATTACCTAAACGAGAAGGTAAAATATGAATATCTTGGTGGTCTATACCTATACCAAGCTCCATAGCCGAACACATCATAGCCTCCGATTTGACACCTCTTAATTTACCTACTTTAATTTTTCTTAAATCGCCTTCAGATGAAAAAACATAACCACCGTCTAAAACCACAGCTACTAATTGTCCAACTTTGATATTACTGGCACCAGTGATTATTTGGAGTTTTTGGTTGTCTGCGACCTCAACCTGAGTAATTAGTAAACTATCGACTTGTTGGTGTTTTTTTATGGATAAAATTTTTCCAACTACTACTTTGTTAATTTTGTTGACTATTTTTGCCTGTTTGGGACGCATGGTAGGAAATAAAATCACATCTTTGATAGTTGGTTGATCAGTCAAAATTTGGGTTAATCGATCAATACCCATACCCCAACCAGCGGTTGGTGGCATACCGTATTCCAAAGCTCTAATATAGTCATCATCAAACTGCATAGCGGTTTCGTCTCCTTTTTTAGCTAAAGTTTCTTCTTCTTTCCATCTGGCCGATTGATCAATTGGGTCGTTAAGTTCGTTATAAGCCTTAAGCACTTCAGTACCATTGGCTAGCAACTGGAAGGATGCAATCTTGGTTTTATCGTCTTCTTTCTTTTTGGCTAAGGCGATCATTTGAGCAGGATAATCAGTAATATAAGTTGGTTGAACAATATGAGGTCGGACAAATTCTTTGTATAGAGTATCAAAATAAGCCCCTAAACCAATACTGTCTCCTAAGTCTAACTTTATATTTTTATCTTTTAAGGCCTGTTTGAATTGTGTCTCATTTTCAATCAAGTCGACGTCAATACCGATTTGATTAAAAATAGCGTCTCTAAAAGTTAATCTCTTAAATGGAGGAGTAAAATCTAGTTCGATGCCTTGATAAGAAATTTTTAATTTACCTTTGACTAATTTGATAATGTGAGTCAACATTTGTTCAGTAAACTCCATCAACATTTCATAGTCAGCGTAAGCCCAATAAAACTCGATTTGAGTGAATTCGGGATTGTGAAATTTTGAAACACCTTCATTTCTAAAGTCACGACTAACTTCGTAAACTTTCTCAAAACCACCGACAATTAACCTTTTTAAATAGAGTTCGTCGGAA
Source organism: Candidatus Shapirobacteria bacterium (assembly GCA_003647605.1). Taxonomy (GTDB): domain Bacteria; phylum Patescibacteriota; class Microgenomatia; order UBA12405; family UBA12405; genus B61-G2. The sequence goes on from QMND01000173.1 coordinate 1,244, forward strand.
ATTCTAAGATACATGTCAGTGTCTAATTGATTGTGGTGGGTCACAAACGGTTTGGCCGATGCCCCACCATAAATTGGTTGTAAAATAGGTGTTTCCACCTCCATAAAACCATGTTGGTCTAGATATTTTCTTAATTCAGTTAAGATAGTAGTTCGGGTCTGAAAAACTTGCCTAACCTGAGGATTGACGATTAAGTCTAAATATCTTTGTCTGTATCTTTCTTCTATGTCTTTAAAACCATGCCACTTTTCAGGTAAGGGACGAATAGATTTTGATAATAGTTTAAAAGACTGAACATTGATGGTTATTTGGCCGGCTGAAGTTTTAAAAACTGAACCTTTAATCTGAACAATATCTCCAATATCTAAAATTTTGGCTAATTTTAGTTGATCTTTACCCAACTCTTCTTGTTGAAAAAAAAGCTGAATTTTGCCAGTTTGATCAACTAAATCAGCAAACAAAATTTTTCCATGCCCCCTAATAGACATAAGACGACCAGCTAACAAAACTAACTTTTTGGGTATGGATAAAGCATATTGACAAGTCTGTTTGTCGACCAATTTGGGTTGAGGGTAAGAATCTATACCCAAAGACTTCAACTTGTCAATTTTATTTAAACGCTGTTGACGAATTTGTTGTAGTTTTGTTTGAGACATAACCTATTTTACACGATAGGAGCAATAGAAAGTATTTTATAGCTAAGTTTGCCGATAGGAGCATCAAAATCGACTACTTGATTAACTTGCTTACCCAACAAGGCTTGTCCTAGAGGTGATTGGTCAGAAATCATCTGCTGAGAAGGATCAGCTTCGTGTTGACTAACAATAGAAAATTCTCGCTCCATTTTACCTTGAAGTTTTATTTTGACTTTAGTTCCAATTTGAACCCGAGAACTGTCGATTTGGCCGTTCATAATTTTGGCAGTAGCTAGAACGGTTTCTATTTTTTCTAATTTATCATTAACTAGACCTAACTCTTCTTTTAGTTGAGTGGCTAAACTATCCTCGCCCGATTCATCAGGTTGGGCAACTTCTCCAATTTCTGTAATTAGATGATTTTTCTGAGACCGAAGTTCCCTTAACTCTTGTTGTAGTCTTTGATAACCGTTTTTGGTTAATAATATTTGACTCATTTTTCGTATTAAAGAATAAAAAAACCTCTCGTTGATTGGCTTTAAGGTTGGTAAATAAAACAACCTTAATCAGCCTTTAATGGAGAGGCGAATTGTATTGACGCAAAACAAGGTCTCCGTGTTTTGTGGAGTGTAGAGTTTTTTCTCTTGGCCATTGTGATTTATAAGCGTCATGGTTTTGATGTTAAAACAAGATAAGATATTTGTCAATTGTTTTATCGGTTAAAACTGGAATTGTGCGATAGTTTTTGATATATATTTTGTTCTATGCGTAGATTAAATTACCATAATTGAGGTAATTTTGAAAAATAGGTAAAAAG
>QMND01000174.1 GCA_003647605.1 Candidatus Shapirobacteria bacterium
ACGCCAACCACACCTACAGGAAACTACTCACAAGACTGGATTTCAGCGAATATAACGGCTTCTGATATTGGAAGTGGTTTAAGCACAGTTACCATATATCTTTACAACTCAACAGATATAGTGCAATCAAATACTTCATCAGCTTCTATGTTGTTTATAAACTTTACAAATTTAACAGATGGAATTTATTATTTAAATGCAACAGCAAATGATACAGTAAATAATGTAAATGCAACAGAAACAAGAATTATTTTGCTTGACACAACTCCACCAACAATAATTTTAAATACAACAATTTCAGATGAGAATTCATTTATAAACAGAAATTGGAGTTATCAAGAAGCTTACTCAACTGAAAACATAACAGGTTGTTTATTGGAATGGAACGGAGATAATGAAACTGCAATAATAAATGGAACAAGATGCTATTTCAATAAAACTGGGTTGGTAGATGGAAATTATACATATAAATTTTGGGTGAATGATTCTGCTGGGAATTGGAATTCAACACCTGTTTATTGGGTATATGTTGATACTACACCTCCAACTACAATAGCTTTGGCGGTAGATGATTCAGGAGCAAATTATACCTTTGGAACTTGGGTGTCTGCGAGTTATGTTAATATAACTTTAAACTGCTCTGCCTCAGATTGCAACACCACTCTTTATTGCATAGACATAAACAACTCTTGCAATCCAAATCTAACTTACAACGGAACTCCAATCCAAATCTCAACCGAAGGAGTTACTTATCTAAGATACAGAAGCAATGATACAGCTGGCAATTGGGAATCAATTAGAAATCAAACAATAATGATAGACCGCACAGCACCAACAATAATAATAACTTCCCCAATAAATACCTCTTTAACCTATAAACAACCTGGAACAAATTTAACTATTACCTATAACTACACTGAACTCCACCCGAAGAACTTGAGTTTATATCTCTTGGATCAGACAAATACCACAATAAAAGTTGTAACCTTTAATGAATCAAACTTAAGCAATGGCACTAAAACAAGAACAGATCATATACCAATCCCAAGCAATGCTTCTTCTGGATATTATAATGTGAAAATTGTAATTTACGATTTGGCTGGAAATTATAATTTCACAGTACAATATAATTCCGTTATTATTACTAATGAAACCTTTGATTTCTACGGAATCACGCGTTATCCTAATGGTACCGAAATGAACGGCACGAATGTAACAATAGAAATTTACCAGATGACTCCTTATCATGGACCTTCTCTTATAGCTTCTGTAAGTTGTTTAAGCAACGAGAGCGGAAGCTTTAATCTCTCAAATATAATGTATCATGATACCTTACTTTACAAACCAATAGTGAGGCATTTCAACGGCACGGCGCTTGATTACATAGGTCAATCTCTTCCTATTCTTCCTGCTGTAGAGTTCCGCAATCTTGGTAAGGTAGAGTTCTACCTAAAGCCTGGAGCAACTCTTAATATAACCGCTGTCAATGCAACAGGAAGCTCAAAGAGTTTCAACTATATGGTAAAAGATACAAAACTTGGTTATCCTGTTGCTGAGTATTTCGCTCCGAGCCCAGAACTTGGCGTGAATCAAACAATTGTTTATGTGCCTGCAGATAGAAATTATTCAATTATGATTTATCCTTTCAACAGTTTCCCGATGAGTTACGATTTGAACAACCTTACAGGAGAACCTGAGCAAAGAAATATTCAGTTTAACTGCACCCAGGAATGGAAATGGGTTTCAGGGTATGCGAAATATAAAGGAAGCGCAAACTTTACGAATTTAACAATCCTCGCCTATCTATTGGAGCCAGGCGACATGATTTCTAAAGAGCACCCTCTTCCTTTGAATATGGGTCTTTGGAGAGAACAGCCAAAAAATGATACAATTAATGCAGCCACTGGGTTCTTCAATATAACTTTACCAGCAACTTCAAACGGGATGAAATTATTGCTCTTTGCAAATGCCGAGAAAAATGGAACTTATTATGGAAATTTCAGGAATATAACTTTAACAATGGGGGCAAATGATACAACAAATTTCAACTTTACTTTGCATAAATTGATTGGGAGCAATTCTACTTTAAGTATTGAAAAAGCTGGTGAAGGAAAGATAAATATAAGCACAAAGGAATTTTTATTTAAATTAACAAATGCAAACAATACAAGTTCTGTGAAGAATGCACATATTGAAGTTGAGTTGGATTACACCGCTCTCAATGGTTCCGAATTTACCTTTATGGTTGATGTTTCCACAGATAGCAATGGAACCTTTAAGTTACCTCTTCTAAACCATTCTATTGATAGAATAAACATCTTTTCACCAGATTTCGCTCCTCGGAAATTATCTTTAAAAGCAAGTGATTTAGCAACTCAACCGGTAACTATAACTCTAAATCCATTCAAACCAGGGAAGCCAGGAGGAGCGGAGATTAAAGATATTTTCATAGAGATGTTCAAGCATGAAAAAGAGTGTGATGTTCCTTATCCAAGTAAAAATTGCTCGCTAATGCCAGAGAGAAATATCACGAACTTCAATCCTTTGAGTGTTGTAATGAGCGGCGCTAAAATGAGTTTCAGAATGAAAACAAGCAATAATATAACTGTTCACTATGTGAATGTTGATTTGTTTGCCTCTGGCCCTCCAGATGCAGTTTTTGACACAAACTCGAGCGATATTAAAGGAG
>QMND01000175.1 GCA_003647605.1 Candidatus Shapirobacteria bacterium
CATAAATACCCTCACATTATTGAAAAGCCCTTATTCGACCAAGTACAGAAAATAAAAGCAGGTTTTAATAAAAAACCATTCAAGTATGCTGGCAAACCATATATCTATCGAGGATTGCTACGATGCGGTCATTGTGGACTGTCCATAACACCAGAAAAACACAAAGGACACGTTTATTACCATTGTACTCAATATAACGGCAAACATGGGGCCAAATGGCTCAGAGAAGAAAGTATTACAGAACAGATAGGCAATGTCTTTAAAAAATTGCAAATACCTGATTATGTACTAAAGCAAATTGTTACTTCACTACAAACAAGCCACGAAGGAAAAGTAAATTTCAGAGAGACCCAATACAGACAACTAACTGAAGAACGTGAGAAATACACCAAGCGTCTTGAAAAAATCTATATCGATAAATTAGACGGGCGTATTACTGACGATGAGTATGACAAGTTTTATCAATTATTCCGTGAGAAAGTAGCTGAAATCGATACACGGCTAGAAATGTTACAAGAAGCTGAGGATAATTACTATGTCTCGGCTAAATACCTACTGGAACTAGCAAACAGAGCTTACGAATTATTTAAAAATTCTGAAGCTGAAGAAAGAAGGCAATTAATCAAACTTGTACTTTCGAACCTTAGAGTAGAAGAAAAATTTGTCCGATACGACGCTATAAAGCCGTTCGATACACTCCTGAATTACGACTATCGTCAATCTTGGCTCCCCCGCTTGGACTCGAACCAAGGACCTGCCGCTTAACAGGCGGACGCTCTACCAACTGAGCTACAGGGGATTGTTGATATTAATAAATTGTTTTAAAAGTTCTCTTCCCATGCCAGACTTAAAAAATTTTTCTCTATTTCGAGCAGATTTTAAGTCCTTGTGTAGTTCAAAGTAAAGGACTTTCCAAGGTCCCTTACCTCTAGTACCAGGGTTTTTATTTTTGTTATGTTCAGCTAATCTTCTATCTATGTTATTACTAATACCTTTGTAAAGGTTGTTTGTACTCAAACTTTGTAAAACATAAAAGAAGTACATGCTTACATTGTAACAGGCGGACGCCCTGCCCGCCGGCCATGCCATACGGCAGGTAGACATACAGGTCTACCAACTGAGCTACAGGGGATTGTCAGCTGATGTTGATTATAACATTGATTTTGGATAGTTGGCTATAGTTTTTTGCGATAACTGAGCCTTAGCTCAAGTAGTCTTGTAACTTTTTACGCCTAGAGGGATGACGGAGTTTGCGTAAAGCTTTGGCTTCAATTTGTCTAATTCTTTCTCTGGTAACATTAAAAACTCTACCAACTTCTTCCAGTGTTTTGGGGGTTTCGCCAGCTAAACCAAAACGATAGCTTAATACCTTAGCCTCTCTTTCGTCTAAAGAATCTAAAACTTCGTTAACCGATTCTCGAAGTAAATTTCTAGAGGCTTCTTCGTAAGGTGAAGCCTGAGTGGTATCTTCGATAAAATCTCCCAAAAATGAATCTTCATCATCGCCAACAGGAGTAGCCAAAGAGGTAGTATCTTGAGAAATACGATAAATCTCCTCAACTTTTTCGACTGTAATACCGACTTCTTCGGCAATTTGTTCAATGTCTGGTTCTTTACCTAACTTTTGAGTTAAGGCTCTAGTAGCCTTGTAAACCTTGTTGATAGTTTCAACCATATGGACCGGAATACGAATAGTTTTGGCCTGATCGGCAATAGCTCTGGTAATAGCTTGTCTAATCCACCAAGTAGCATAGGTGGAAAACTTAAAACCCCGACGCCAATCAAATTTTTGAACAGCTCTCATTAACCCTTGATTGCCTTCCTGAACTAGATCAAGAAAACTAAGACCTCTGCCTATATATTTTTTAGCGATAGAAACAACCAATCTCAAATTGGCGCTAGTCAGCCATTCCCTGGCCGACTCTGAACCTCTTTCTATGGCTTGGGCTAATTCTATTTCCTCTTTAAAGGTAAGTAGGTCTATTTTACCTATCTCTTTAAGATACGTGCGAACCGAATCTACTCCAGCCTTAGGATTGAGCAAAGAAAGTAAATTGATATTGTTGCTGTCGCCAAATTTGTATTGATTTTCACTATCTTCTACCTTGTCAAAAACATTTATACCTTTGTCAAAAAAATAGTCTAGCAAAGTATCTACTTGGTCAATGTGTTGTTCTGGACTAGGAATTGAATCTAAAATTTGGTCGTTGGTTAAATAACCCTCTTTTTTAGCAACACGGAGAAGCTTTTGTTTAATTTTTTTAAAGTCAAGACCAGAATTCATGTCTATATTGTATAAAACGAAGATAAAATAAGCTAGCTTTGAAGTTTGGCCAACTTTTTAATAGTTAGATTATACTCTTCTTCCACCTTTTGAAGCTGATCAGTTTGGGTAGAATTATCTAAACGAGTAATCTGTTGACTCAATTTTTTAAGTCTAACTTTTAATCTGTCAATTTTTAGTTTTTTCAAAACCTTCTTAAACTCAAGTTCCTTTCTTTCCATATCCATAGAATCGTATTGTGAAATAGAAATGTAGACATTCTCAAAAATTAACCTAAGCTCAGGAGCTAATTGTTGAGAAAAAGATTGGGGTTTAAAGGATTTTTGTTCTAATAAAGAATTAATGATTTTTTGATGTTTGGCGAACTTAAAAACAGATTCTATATCCAAATTCATATC
>QMND01000176.1 GCA_003647605.1 Candidatus Shapirobacteria bacterium
GCATAGATGCATGCTGTGGCTGTGCCGGTTAATAAAGGAGATAAACATGAACATGAAATTGAAATTCTATATTGAGTGGTGGGTACTAGGTGATAGTGAAAGGGCCATTCAGGCTGATACGTTCCATTGTACCAAGAAGGCCATCAATCATTTCGTTAAATCCTTCAGGGCCAGTGGTAAGAACATTGTACACTTGTCCATAATCGAGCCAGTACGCAAAGCGCTTATTGGTAAACAACATCCGCAACATTCCGTATAAGGAGACCAGCATGAACGCAGAAATCATAGTAGGACTATTGACTTTTGGTGGTGTAGCACTCACCATAGTAAAAATGTATCATAAACACACTAGTTGGTATTGGAACCTGGCACCTATGTTAGTTGGTGCTACTATCGTCATGTGGTTAGCAAAAATAATATCCTGATGGATGGGGCTCTATGCCCCATTAAAGGACATAGCAGGTCCAAAGTCCTGCGTTTATTAACCTTAACAAAGGAGAATTAAACATGGCTAAGAAAACCTGTAATGTGTATCAGTTTAGTCTAAGACATATAGACAAACTGATAGACAAAATTGACGAGAGGACAAAGAACGGAAAAGACAGAGAAAACGTCGATTCCACATGGCAAAAACACACTATCAACAAGGAAGGGGATCGTGTATGGAGTTTCTAGAAGGTTTCGATTGGGGTAATTTCTGGGACCCTGACTATCCCATTTCTGACAAAGAGGATGATTATGACAATAAACCCGTTAGTCCAGATGAATGGGCCGACACAAAGGACGATTGGAATGGAGACTATTGATATGCAAAATATACTATTTACCACATTACTGTTCTTTGCGCTGGTACGTATTGTAATCAGTGTACTGTAGAAAATTCTACCCACGGATGGTGCTGGCTGTGGTTAAACTTGCACCTTGAGCCTTAGGGCTCATATATGCCTATATACAGAAGTACATATAGGTATATACGCACCCTAAAAATAAAAGGAGGAATATTATGATTATAAAACTTATTAATGCTATGGTAAACATCTTTATGATCCTTCCTATTAAAGCACGTTTAATAGTATCTGTAGTACTGTTAATTGTATTAGCTAATGTGATATATGAGATATATAGCTTTTATACATACTATAGTGCATTAAACGGTATTGGAAGAAAGTTGTCAGAAGCTCCTGGATTTTTAAACTGGTTAATCTTAAACATAGATTGATGGAGGAAACTATGGTACATCTACTGATCATGGTAGCACTGGTAATTGTAGCCATTACAGCCTACAGTGTAGGCAAAGATGATGGTATAAAGCAAGGACGTACTGAGATCCTGACAGAAAATATGATACGGGCTGAAATACAGTTCGACTCGCATCAGTATCAGGAACTGGAAGCTGTCCTTGAGTCAATCAAAGAACCAATCAACCAACCTTATTAAAGGAGACTATCACCATGACTAATTCATTTAACATTAAAAATTGTATCGCTAACGGTTGTACCAAGGTAATCGAAAATGTAGCATGTGGTGCCTACCAAGACCCCACGCAGTTGCTGTGGCACCGTAATGGTAAGCGCTGTCCGGTAGCCCCTTGGGCACCTACCACGGCTGAGCGTATTAGAATCCGCGGTCATGTACGTATAGGACAGCAGAAACAGGCATAGCCTGAGCTACAACTAGGGTCCCCCTGGCATACGGGTAATAGTATGCCATCACATAAGCCTATAGTCATGTGAGTATAGGTTTATTTGATTATTAACCCAAACAAGGAGAATATTATGATAATGACTAATGTAAGGGTGGCACAGGATGCTACTGTATATCGTGATTCACCATTCACACTGTTGTTTACTGTGCACTGTGAAGATGCTAAGCTGCCTGTCGCCATTGTTGGTGGTGCTGGAAGAGCACTTGTCAACAGCATAAAGGCAGGAGACTTAGTACACATAGACGGCGAGATCATGAAGGGTGATCGTGTTGGTATAAATCATACCTACATATTTGCTGTTGAAAGAATTACGTTGGCCGGTAAAGCAGCACTTGGTAGAAATCTTAACATGTACGCATAGGAGGTACTATGACAACTATATTAGTCATATGTCCAGACTGTGGGCATGAATTCCTTATAGAGGATTACCGCATGGACGAGGACGACCTGTCCTGTGAGAAGTGTGGTGCCTCTATCATAGAGGAGTAAACAACAATAACCCTAACTTCAACATAAGGAGAATCAACATGATTGAATCGTGGGCAACGTCGGCACTGATCTTTGCAGGAAAAGCAGTGTTCACAATCAAAAATAGACGTACTGGCAATCATTTTACTTTTAAAGTAATGAAACCTAACCGTAAACTTCCACGTAAGGGTATATGGTGGGTACTCACCAAAACACATGACAACAGCTGGTTGTATATGTTTTCTATATTCGATGACCCAGGGGAGAAGCCGTATGCTAAACTTACCCCTGCATCTGGTATTAAGGACATAGACACACATCCCGCTGCTATAGCCATAATGTGGTTTTTGGACAAGCTTAATACCAACAAGATACCAGATGATCTGATATTAAAATTCAGTAATCGGTGCTGTAGGTGTGGACGCGAGCTAACTGATGTGGTTTCTATACAGCGTCATGTGGGGCCTGAATGTGTCAAGTACATAGGCACTGAAAGATAAGGTGA
>QMND01000177.1 GCA_003647605.1 Candidatus Shapirobacteria bacterium
AAACTGTAAGGAGGTGTTTTATGGTGATGTTTCTTTTACTCTTGTCAACTGTAACTGATGTTTCCTTTTCAACGGGGGAACATAAGGGGTCACCCAACTATGGGATTTATCAAGTTTACTTTACTTCGGGAATTTTGGGAGATAAAGACACTCTTAACTTTCCAACATTGAAGATTGCACCTTATGAGTATAAATCAATCTATATCAGAGGTGATAGTCTGAAGGTATATTATAAGATTGCTCCTACTCTTGCAGAGATTGATAGTGTTGATTGGATACATCTTACTACAATTGAAGGTGCGACAAGCCAACCTGCCTACTATCAGGGATTTAATATCCCTGTTGCACTATATTGCAAATTCAGAATTGTTGCAACGGGCAGCACGAAGATTATCTTTTATGTAACCTTGTGGAAACAGCCTTATAGATAAGGAGGTTAACATGAAGAAACTTGTCTTTTTTATCCTGATAATCCCTCTGCTTCTTTCCTCTTGGACAGGCACATGGGACAAAGGGTATGTTGTTGAGGAGAAGGTTGATACTTTGCGTTATACGACTGTATATCCAGCGGCAACCATTCAAAGGGTAGTGGTTCCTACATATACATAATTGGAGTGGCTGTTGAATACCCCAGGGCATATATTAATTGCACATCACCTTTTCAGCAAACTCTTTTATGACGGTGTAAATAAAGTGTATATAGATAGTTTGAAAGTAACCTTTTACCATAATGTAATAGATAGTTCAGACACTTTTTATGTTAGAATAGATACACTTAGCAGTTCAAACAATAGCAAATGGTATCCCTTTAAGACCCTTCTAATTCCTGAATATACTACAAGTGGCTTAAGTGAGGTTTCTTTTTACGATTTAGAGATTAAACAACCTGAAAAATTTGCGATTGTTTGGTGGATGAAAGCGGAAGGAACTGCAACTTGGTTAAACCCCCGATGGGTTATTGTTTACTACAAGGCATACTACAAGGTGCGTTAAATGGGCAGAAGGACAATAAATGGGCTTGGCACAGACATAGACTGGATAAAGAAAACCCTTGAGAACTATGAGGAGAGATTTGACCGTATTGAACAGAAACTTGAAGGCCTAGTGGCCTTCAAGGAACAGGTGAAGACAGAGGCAAGGATACAGGCAAGAATAACATCAATTATTATTGCGATTGTGCCGACTGCAATATCTATTGCCCTGTTGGTGATGAAAATCCTCAAAAAATAGGAGGAACTATGACAAAGGGAAAAAGAAAACTCATAGGGTTTCTTGTATTGATACCTTCTCTTTTTCTTGGTGGGCTGTTTCTCAAGGACAACTACCCTGTCTATGCAAGGTATGTCTATTTGGGCTTGCTTGTGTTTGTTGCAGGGAACAGTGTTGAATACTTCAAGGACATCATTGAATACCTAAAAACAAGGGGGAAATGATGTCTGTTGCAGATGGAACAGAATTTGCATACTCCCTTGATGATATGTTGACTGAACATTTCAGGGTGCGGGAGTTTTTCTGGCACAAAGGCTTGAAAAGGGAGACTTGGGCAAGGCACCCGAAACTCCGCAAGGTGCAAGTGTATCTTGCCTACAACCTTGCCTTGAAAGGGGAGGCAATCAGGCAGGAGGCAAAAGTCCCTATTCATATCAATAGTGGGTGCAGAGATAAATTCGTGTATAAACTCCTGTTCAAACGATGGGTAAAGGCAATGAAGGAAGGCAGGAAGGTGGCAAAACCCTCACGCACAAGTGACCATTTTTTCATGAATGACATCTGGCCTCTTGGTGTAGGTGCAATGGACTTTACACCTGTGGGCTTTGACACAAAACAACTCAAGGAACTCTTTGACTGGATAGTTCTCACTTGGGCACCTGATGAATACGGACAGGTTATCTTTTACCCTGAACAGGTATTTATCCACCTGTCTAATCCCTATGAAATACTGGGGGATGTAGGTATAGAGATAAACAAACCTCTCTGTAATAAGATACTCATCTATTCATACAAAGAAAAAAAGTATAAGCCTTACAGAACCGTTTAACAAAGGGGGAAACTGTGAGGATTCACCCTGCAATCCGTCTTAATAAGGATAAACAAACCTTCCTTGCAATGTCTGATATTCACTTCGGAAGCAAAAGATTTATGAAAAAGGAGTTTCTGGAATACCTTGAAGAGGCAAAGGAAAGAGAGGCAAGGGTGCTTTTGATAGGTGACATCTTTGACGCTGTATATCCCTTCGGTGACAAGAGATATAACCCTTCAATCCTTGCTCCTGAATTTCAGGGCAGGGATGACCTTCCTCTCTATGCAGTGCAAAAGTTTGCGGAATTAATTGCACCTTACTGCGATTTAATTGACCTATACGGACTTGGTAATCACGAGGTGGCTCTTTGGCGTCACAATGGAATAAATCTTGTAGGGCTTTTGCGGATGCTCCTGAAACAACAGGGCAAATATGTAGGTTTTGAAGGCGGATACATGGGATATATGTTCTATATCTTTGAACTCTCTCGGAAGAAATGTAGAAGGGTAAATATTCTCTATCATCATGGCACTGGCACAAGTGCGGTGGTAACAAAAGGTATGATAGATATAAACAGGGCTTTGCAGTATCCCTGGCATGTTTTTCTATTCGGGCATAAACATTTCAAAATAGCGGATGCCTCACATCTTATACAAG
>QMND01000178.1 GCA_003647605.1 Candidatus Shapirobacteria bacterium
CATGTCTATCCTTGGCTGTCTGTTGGGTTGGAAGGGTTTGGGCAATACATGGATATAAAGGAATATCTTGCCGGAAAAAAGAGAAGCGTCGATAAGGCCCTGGATGAATACCTTCCTTCTGCCGCGACCAAGCCGGAGATAGTCCATAGGGTGATGAGGTATGCCGTATTCCCGGGAGGGAAGCGGATAAGGCCGATATTGACAATAGCGGGTTTTGAGATGTGCGGGGGGAAAGGCTCTTCTATCATGCCCGTCGCCTGCGCGATAGAACTCATACATACTTATACCCTTATTCATGACGACCTGCCATGCATGGACGACGATGATTTCAGGCGCGGCAGATTGAGCTGTCATAAGAAATTCAACGAGAGCCTCGCGCTTTTGGCGGGGGACGGTATCCTTACGCTGAGTTTCGAGCTTCTTTCCGAAACGGGCAACGCGTATCTCGTGAGCGAGGTCTCGAAAGCCATAGGGACCCGCGGCACGATAGGGGGCCAGGTCATGGATATAATAAAACAAAAGACGGACCGCCGCGTCAAGAGAAGGGACATGGATTATATTACGGGCAATAAGACCGGCGCGCTTTTCGAGATAGCGCTTAGGGCCGCGGGGATAGTAAAGGGTGTTGAGAGGAAAAAGCTCGATGCCCTCGGCAATTTTGGCAGATGTATCGGCTTTACTTTTCAGTTGATAGATGATTTAATAGATAAGGATGGGTATGTTAGGGTATACGGCGTCAATCATACGAGAAAAATGGCGGAGCTGCTGAACGAAAGGGCGAACAGCTATTTGAGTGTCTTTGGGAACAGGGCAGGCAGGTTGTCGGGGATCACAGAGCTAATTCTGCAAAGGCGATCCTGAAAGACCGAAGGGAAAATCAGGTTATGGCCAAGTTATTGGACGGCATAAACAACCCGGCCGACTTAAAAAAACTCGGCGTGAATGAACTGCCGGTCTTGGCGCAGGAGATAAGGGGCCTTATAATAGATACGGTTTCTGCTTCGGGGGGGCATTTGGCGTCGAGTCTCGGAGCCACCGAGCTTGTTATAGGGCTCCATTATTGTCTGAGCGCCCCCGAGGATATCATCATCTGGGATGTCGGGCACCAGGCATACGCGCATAAGATATTGACGGGCAGGAAAGACAGGTTTGACACGTTGCGGAAGATGGGCGGATTGAGCGGATTCCCCAACAAGTACGAGAGCGAGTTCGATGTCTTTACGACGGGCCACGGTTCCGTGTCGATCTCTACCGCGCTGGGCGTAGCCGCCGCGCGCGACCTTGAGAAGAAAAACCATAGGGTGGTCGCAGTCATAGGCGACGCTTCCCTGGGAGGGGGCGTGGCGTTCGAGGCCCTCAATCATGCGGGACACCTGCAGAAGAAGATGCTGGTTATCCTTAACGATAACGAGATGAGTATATCCAGGAGCGTCGGCGCCCTCAGTAAGTACTTGAACAGGATACTTACCGCACCTATCTATAACAGGATCAGAAAGGACGTGGAGAATCTCCTGAAGCGCGTGCCCCGTCTCGGCTACAGGGTGGTAAAGTCAGCCCGGCGCCTGGAAGAGGCGATAAAGAACCTTTTGGTGCCCGGGATGTTCTTCGAGGAGATGGGTTTCAGGTATTTCGGTCCTATCGACGGCAATGATGTGCACACCGTGGTCAATACGATAAGGAACATCGTGGATATAAACAGCCCCGTCCTTTTACACGTGATCACGAAAAAGGGCAAGGGTTATTCGTACGCCGAGGACATCCCCGAGAAATTCCACGGCATAGGCTCGTTTGACGTAAAGACCGGAAAGAGCCTGGCCGCCCAAAAAAAGGAATTGAGCGCCCCTGCGAGTTTTACGAAGGCGTTCAGCGATATTATCGTCGATATTGCAGGGAAGGATCAAAGGCTTACGGCTGTGACCGCGGCCATGCCGGAAGGAACCGGCCTGGACAGGTTTTCGAAGCTTTTCCCGGACAGATTCTTTGACGTCGGCATGGCAGAACAGCATGCCGTGGGGTTCGCGGCAGGCCTGGCAAGGAACGGTTTGAAGCCGGTGGCAGCTGTTTATTCCTCTTTTCTGCAGCGTTCCTACGACCAGATAATACATGACGTATGCCTTCAGAACCTTAACGTGATATTCATGCTGGACAGGGCGGGCTTGGTAGGCGAGGACGGACCCACGCATCACGGCGTATTCGATATAGCGTATTTACGGAATCTCCCTTGTATGGTGGTAATGGCTCCAAAGGACGAAGGGGAGATGAAGGAGATGTTCAGGTTCGCCGTGTCCTATGACGCTGGGCCTGTCGCCATAAGGTATCCCCGCGGCGGAAGCTGCATGCCCGTCGGAAACGGTGTGCCCGCGCCTGGGATAGAATTGGGCAGGGGGGAGATGCTGAAGGAAGGGTCTGACGCGACGATATTGAGCCTCGGCTACATGTCAGGGGTTTCTCTAAAGGCGGCGGCTATGCTCCTGGATGAAGGCGTGGACTGCGAGGTCATAAACGCGCGTTTCGTCAAGCCCATAGATTCGGATCTGATATCGAAGTCTGTTTCAAAGACGAAAAGGTTGTTTACCGTCGAAGAAGGAGTGGTGCAGGGCGGGTTCGGTTCTTTTGTCCTGGAACAGTTCGCCGGCAAGCCGCCGGGAAATACCGTAATAAGAAACATAGGCCTGC
>QMND01000179.1 GCA_003647605.1 Candidatus Shapirobacteria bacterium
CAGCAGGTCGCCTCTCTGTCCAACTAGCTCCACCATCTGAAGAGGTATATAGACGACCATTGAAAACAGAGGCTATCAAATTACTACCATCACTGTCTGAGGCTACACCACGCCAATCTTTATCTGCATTCCCAGCAGGCTGTCTTTCTGTCCAGTTGACCCCACCATCTGAAGAGGTATATAGACGACCACCATTAACGCAGGCTATCAAATTGCTTCCGTCGTCGTCTGAGGCTACACTATACCAGTTTTTATTTACGTCTCCAGCAGGCTGTCTTTCTATCCAGTCGAATTTATAGCTAGCTTTTAACCAAACAGATTGCCCATTGCGATAGTCTTTACCTCCGACTGACAAACTATAATTCCAATTAGGCAATCTAACCTCATCTGAATACCACAATCCATTCTGAGATAAGAAATCACCAAGACAAGGTATCTCCTGTTCCGTCCTTCCTCCATACTCGTCTATCGCAGTAACTTTAAATGCTTCCGTTGACCCTTCAGGTGGATACCATCGGCAAGTATTAGCTCCAGTAATCTTAAATGTTCCCTTACCTTCCCATCTGGTATTTTTGCCTATTCCATTTACTAACTTAAGTTCAATACCTTCCCCTGGTCTAACAAAATTACGGTCATAAACAATTACCCCCCGTTTATATTTTCTCAGATAGTCGAGAGCAATCCCCGTTTCTTTCAAGTAAGGTTTCCTCCATAATGCCCGTTCTTTGGAAAGAGATTGTGCAGAACCTTCTGCATAATTCATCTGAAGAATATTATCATGAAGATACGGTTTATGCAAAACCTTTATGTCTTTATCATAACGAGGTTTTACATTAACATTTTCAAAATATTCGTTAAAAAGCCAAGGATACATTAACAAAACGCCCAAACATAAACTAATAATCCAGCCCAAATAAACCCCACCAGAAAATAAATTATATTTCTAAATAGTCTCATGACACAATATTCCCTAAAGGGATACCAAAGTCTATACCTACAAAAAGCGGTATAAACTCATAAGCATCGTCAAATTCCAAATACGCTTCATATTCGGTTGCTTCTTTCCCACTATGTCTCCACATACCTTTACTAATATCATATCCACTATTGGCTATATTAAGACTCTCTGATATTGAGGCAGTGGTTTCTCCATCAAGATAAATTTTAAAATCGGCAGTTCCTGTTCCCGATTTAACTTTCAGATAAGAGGCAAGTATCTTAGTTCTTGCAAAAGGATTAATCCCTCCTCCCTCCTCAAAGTAAACCTTTCCAAACTTTATCTTGGTATCATAGGTTGCATCGTTAGGGTCAGTATATACATTGGTATCTGCCAGATACACTTTGTAATAATCAGCATCTATACTAGAACATACCACCAATCCATCAGGAGCTTGAGAGAAATATTTTATTTGAGAGTCAGAAACTTTAAGACTCCATGTATTGTATAATACGTTATAAACAAGACTATGTTTGTAGTTAGAATTAGCAGTTGAATAATAAGATATGTATATCTCAAAGGTTCTCGCACAATAAGCGGCCGTTACTGGATAATCAAAGTCAATATCATCCCATAAATCCCTTACGTCCTCTGATACGTCTACTGAGCTTCTACCGTCGAACCTGAAAAACCCTTGTTTATTAGGGAAAAATACAAACTCTAACCCGAACTCTTTAAGGGGAACGTTGACGATGCCTTTAGGATGATTGCAACCTACCGTATCACTGATAGGTATTCTCGCATAGTTTATAGGTGAAGTGCCTTCTATCAGAGAGTGGCTATTTTCACCAAAAACAACCAAATTACTATAAAATCTTTTTATGCCAGTTATAGGATGGTGCATATGAATCGGAGCACTATCAAGTCCTTTTCCAGCATAAGGTTTATAGGCAGCTAGGATATAAAGAAGATGCTCTTCTCCTTCTTTGCGTGCCAGCACCACTCTATTATCACCATATATCTCTACAAACCTAAAATTACCATAATCATCTGGCACTTCTTCGTAGGTAATTTCTGAGATGGTTACTGCCGATGAAAGAGTGGCATCTACGGTAAATTTCAACCAATAAAAAGCATCAACGGTATCTATCCCTGCATCTGGCAAATAGGTTGCTACCCAGTCAGAGGGGGTGGTAAAGGTAATATCTCCACTCTGTTTAAGGGTATCTCCTGAAACATCCGTCCCATCGGTTATCGTTAGACTCTGCCAACCAGCCCCATTATGGTATTTGCAGGATAAAACAGAAGCATTATCATTAAGGAAATCAGGGTTCATCTTAAAAGTAAGACGGTTGCTTTTAAAGGGAAGCCCTACATACATAGCACCAGTAGAAGTCAAAGCATCCAGAGACGCTCCAGTAGAGATAACTTTATCTATTACATAACCGGTATAATCTTGAACGGGATCGCCGGAAGCAGTAATTACATAACAACCAGCTACCGGAAGCATGTTTCCATCCCAGAGATTGTGTAAGTTCTGAACAGCACCACTTCTTACCCTAGTTCGGTTAAACCTGACTGTAGCAGAAAGAGTGGCATCTACGGAAAGTTGATACCAGAACATAGTTTTGCCAACGATATTTTTTACCTTATCGGTAGTGGTTCTTGTCCATGATATAGAACCGCTTTGAGCAAATGTCTTGGAACTGGCAGAAGTTCCATCGGAAAGCCC
>QMND01000180.1 GCA_003647605.1 Candidatus Shapirobacteria bacterium
ACTATCACTCTCCCGAGCCTGCCCGGTTCGAATGCTGCCGCGTCTGTTGTAAATTCTGTTTCTGCGTTCTCAGCATGGGTGATCGGCAACGTTAGCTCCTTCACCAGCGGCGTAACCAGCAAAACGAATCCCGCTCCCAAACCGTCTTCCAGCACATTCCGCTCATCCGGGCGGGGCGGTGGAGGGTTCTCAGGCGGCTGTGCGTGTGCCTGTGCCTGTGCCGGATGCGCCTGCGCATGCGCCGGCGGCGGCAGATAAAAAAAGTCTATGGGCATGTTCAAAAAAACACCTGCTTCACGGTCCGCAGGATATCCCCCTGTTGGCCTCTACCATTTTCTTCGTGAAAACGGGGAGAATAAAAAGCACCTCCATCTCCGCATGGAAGCGGACGGAAACGGTGTGCTGATTATCAATGCCAGCCGAGTGTATCATTTCAATCCCACAGCGGCCTGCATGGCTTTCTTCATTCTGAATGAAATGGATGACGAGCAGGCAGTAGAACGGATTTTGTCCCTTTTTGAAGTACAGTATGAGATGGCTTCATCCGATTTCAAGGATTTCAAATTCTCTCTGGAAAAAATCATCTCACCTTTTGAGGACCCCTGTCCAGTTTGCGACCTGGATGTGGACACTTTTATGCCATTCTCAAAAACACCCAGCGCACCCTACCGGATGGACCTGGCTCTGACCTACCGCTGCAATAACCGCTGTGTGCACTGCTACAACGACCCATCCCGTGCCAAGCAGGAGCTTTCGACAGATGGCTGGAAGAAAGTGCTTGAAATAGTGTGGCTTCTCGGCATTCCCCATGTGGTGTTCACCGGAGGTGAACCAACCCTGAGGGCGGACCTGCCAGAACTAATCACCTTTGCGGAACAGCTGGGTCTGGTAACCGGGTTAAACACCAACGGCCGCCGGCTGTCAGACACCGCGTTCACGGAAAGACTTGTCTCAAGCGGCCTGGACCATGTGCAAATCACGCTGGAATCCCACGATGCAGATATCCATGACAGAATCGTATGCAGTAAAGGGGCATGGGACCAGACCACAGCCGGCATCCGGAATGCGCTTGAGACAAAGTTATTCGTGATGACCAATACCACCATGCTGAAAGATAACAGCCCTTTTTTAGCGGAGACACTGGCCTACCTGGATGAAATCGGCGTCCCCACAGTCGGCCTGAACGGGCTGATCTATTCCGGGCGTGGCACCAGCACCGACCAGGGAATCACTGAAGAAGAGCTGGCCATTTTGCTGGAAACCGCTAAAACCCACGCTGCTGCAAGCGGGCAACGCCTGATCTGGTATACACCCACCATGTACTGCCGTTTCAACCCAATTGAAAGCGGCTTGGGCGTCAAAGGCTGCACCGCCGCTCTGTACAATATGTGCGTGGAACCGGACGCCACCGTCATCCCCTGCCAGTCCTATTACCAGGGGTTAGGGAACATCCTAGAGGATGCCTGGGAAAACATCTGGGAGCATGACCTGGCTGTTTCCATCCGAAACCGGGCGTACGCGCCTGAGGAATGCCATTATTGCGACCTGATGGACACATGCGGGGGGGGCTGCCCGCTTTTCGTACAGGAAAACGCGCAGATTAAACCGCATCCGGTGAACGCGCTGCCATTTTAAATGATGTTGAGGAGGAAAGATGCTTAAGAAAATTGAAAACTGGTTTGACGACATCTTTGAGGCAGTAAAGACGGTGCCGCCAGGCGTGTACCAGTACCAAGCGCCTGAGGACGCGCCAGCGCCCTACAAGCTGCACCTGCGCATTGAGGACGATGGAAGCGGCATTCTCATCATCAATGCCAGCACAGTTCTGCATCTCAACCGCACCGCAGCGGAATATGCCTATCACCTGGTAAAAGGCAGGACCAAAGAAGAAATCACGACGATTGTCACTGAGCGCTATGATATAAACCTTCAGCAGGCACAGGAAGACCTGGACGAATTCCTAGTCAAGATTGACCGTCTTGTGCATACCGAAGACCTCGATCCGGTTGCGTACCTGGATGTAGACAGGGTCACACCCTATTCCAAGAAAATTTCCGCTCCTTATAGATTGGACTGCGCGGTGACCTACCGCTTGAGACAAGCGGACAACGAAGCTGCACCCACCGACCGCGTCAGCCGGGAGCTTGGCATAGATGAATGGAAGCAGGTCATAAGAAAGGCTTGGGATGCGGGTATTCCGCATATAAACTTCACCGGCGGTGAACCAACCCTCCGGGAGGACCTGCCGGAGCTGATAGCTGAAGCGGAGGAGCTGGGCATGGTTTGCGGCATCCTCACTGACGGACTCGCCTTTACCAGAAAAACATTTCTGCGGTCTCTCCTTCAATCCGGTCTGGACTACATCATGATGGTTGCCGACCCGGACAGCAAAGATTTTTGGAAAGCCCTGCGCAATGTGATGTCTGAGGATATAGCGGTCACGGTGCACACCACACTCACCACAGACAACAAGGATCAATTCACTGACCTTATGGAAAAACTAGCCAAGGAGAATGTAACCAGCATTTCCATGAGTGCGGAATCCGAAGCCCTATCGTGTCCGCTGGAGAAAGCCAGCACCAAGGCAGCCGAGCTGGGCATGACACAGGTCTGGGACCTGCCGGTGCCCTATTCCAACCTGCACCCGGTCGCCCTGGAGCT
>QMND01000181.1 GCA_003647605.1 Candidatus Shapirobacteria bacterium
ACTGCTCTGCCATATCCAAAATGTTGGTAGCAGTATCTATCTGTCCTCCTGCTCCTCCTCCTGCAGATGTCATTAAAGTAACAAGTCGGCGAACACAGAATGCCTGTTTTATTTTTCTTCTTTCTTCTGCATCTTTTGTGGGAATATAGCATTCAGGTGTTGATGTCAATAATGTAGAATCCTCGATCTGCCTCAGAGACCACAAAGGAACCTGATATTTCTTTTCCTTTTCATAAAGAGTATCTAATGATTCTTTAATCCTCTCTATAACCTCTTTGTCATCGGCATTCTCTTCTTCTCTTTTAATCTCTTCCCATAATATCTTCGCCGGGGGATAATCCTCGTCTATTAAATACTGAAAGGCATCCATTACTTCCTGGGTTGCGCCAGCTCCGACAAAAATACCTTTAGAAAAGAGAAGAGGGCCAACATAAATTATCCCTATGGAAGAATCCGTTTCCTCTGCACTCATAAACTTTTGAAGGTTTTCTTTATTTATCTTTGGTCCATGGGTCGGGGAAAGTGTAGCTAAGAGAGAGGTAAAACCTATCCACAACCCATAGTGCATCATATAAGCATAAGAAATAAATGTTGCTCCAGCGAACACTACCCTCCAGGTTGGGACTACTAAATAGTGAGTGGCAAACCAAGGAAAAGCACATTCTGCCATTACCAAGCCAATGATAACAAAAGAGAAATACTGAAGAAAATGAAGCGTTCTTGTCCTTGTTCTTGAGCTTGCTAAACCTATAGAGGGTCGATAAAAACGGAACATAGATAGTCCCAACAAAGGACGACTCCATAAGAAGTAACCGATTGCCTCTGCAAGAAATACTGCTCCCAAGATATTCTTCAATACCACTGCTCCTAAAAATACCTCTGCTCCCAAAGAAGGCACAGGCAGAGATATAAACAAAATAGCAATTAAAAGAGATGCTCCACCTAATGCTACTCTTGCAACTTTACCTTTTCTGTCTTCCCCTTGGCCTAAACGACTAAAACGAGAAGTATGTTTGTATCCTGAGATAATGCCAATAACTGCTGTAGCTGCCGCCGATAAACTAAGCAAAGAGGAATAATGGCCAATATTATTGCCAAACAGTATCAAATTATTGTCTAATAAAAATGATAATAGCGAAAAATCTGGGCTGCCATATAGAGCCGATACAGCTACACCCAATATTAAAGCATAGGGTAAGAAAGAAGCGATTTCCAAAGCAATACCATGAATAGATTTGGTCCCTATTCCTAAGAAATTTCTCGCCCTAATTCCGCGAAACTTTCTTGAATATCCATCTATCTTGGCCTTTTCTTTATCAGTAAGAAATCTTTTACTTTTCCAAGCATTATGAACAATTTCTTCAACCTCTTTATCTATTGGCGGAAGATAAGAAAATCCTTCTTTGTTTAAAAATTCTTTGAAATGTTCGTAAGAAAATTCTCCTCTGCTAATTCCTATCTCATCAAGAACATTTTTAAATCTATCAATATCATTTTCGCTTAAGAATTTCCTTAATTTTGTTCTACAATCATTAAGATAGAGTTTTAATTTACCCCATATTTCATGGTCGGGGATTCCTAAAATCTGATAGCGTACATCTCCGTCAATTTTATATCTTGTTCCTTCCGCTGTTTTAACCTTAACTACTTTTACTCCACCCCGAGCAATCTCTTTGGCAAAATATTCTGCCGCTTCTTGGAAAAATTTGTCCATATTAGAAAGCAAAGGATGACTATCATCTTGCAAATTAAGATTTGGGTCTCCCTTCTTCAAGCGAGCCATAGTCAAAGCATATATCTCTACTATCTCTTTGGTGAACATAATCTCATAGTTGCCATCACCTGAGGATAACATTCCTTCTTTGGTTGTTTTAAGCACTTTTTTAATAATTCTCTTATATGCCTCATCTTGAATTTCTTCATCGTAAAGAAATTCGTCGGGTCTGGTCTTTTTAAACTTACTCTCCAATTTCTTCCACCATTTCTTCCACTTTTCGCCATCTAAATGAGATTTGATAAGTATACTTAACGGGAATGCGGCTATCAAAATTCCTGCAAAGAAGGAAAAAGGAGTTGGTATCCATGTCTTGCCCAATATTGAATTTTCTGGCGACAATTGGGCAAAATCTCCGTATTCATCACTATGTCTCAAGCTATTCTCCCATTTCCCGAATAAAGGATTCTTAATTCTGAGCTTTTGCGTCTGTATTCTTGTTTTCTCATCATAGGTTATGCCTCTGTATTCGGGGTCTTCCCAATCCTCAATCTTTTCACCTGTCTCATCTGTGGAATAGGAAGGTTTCAAATAAGGGACACCAAGGTCATAGTAAATATATTTCTTAGAAGGAATAAGCTTGTCGGCATAATAAGAGATTTTTTTATCCTCCTCTATCCTAAATAGTTGACCTGATAAAGTAATAAGCTCGGCAGTTTTATAATTACCGTTTTTAATTGAAAATCTATAGACCTCTTTTCCATCATGGGTTTCCTTTCCTTCATAGGCCTTTATTTCATTTCTCACGGGAGAAATAGTAATAGCCCCCTGCACCACTCCAAAAGGAGCCTCCTCTTTATCTCCATCAATTTTCCACCAGCGGTTGATGACGAAATCCTC
>QMND01000182.1 GCA_003647605.1 Candidatus Shapirobacteria bacterium
CTTCCTTAGCTAATGCATGAGGTGCTTTGTAACCCTTCATCTCAGTCTTGACATAGTATGCGATTATCGGTAGACCTTCCTTGAATCCAGTTTCACCTTTGTGAGCTCTAGCTATTGATGCCAACTTGAGTCTTGCTTCTATTTGACCTTTGTGTGGAGTAACTGCAGTGTAAGGCTGATTTCTGAGGTATGCAGGTTTCTTAGACCATGCAACTGGTTTGGTTACTAGCTGAATACCTGCAACGCTAGCCTGCCATCTAGGCATTCCAGCTCCAGCAAACATTGGAGCTAACGTTTTTAGCAACGCCATTTTTACACCACCTAATTATAAGTTCTCTCGATAGGAGTAAAAAAAGTGGTGATGTTACGAATGTAATAAATATAACTAGAACCATAGATAATATGATGGACATCCTAGTAAGGAATTTAGATGAAGATACGTATTACAAACTGCTGATTCTCAAAATCAAAACTAGGTGTAGGAGTTGGAGAGAGTTCTTAACTAAGGTCTCAAACCTACCTCCCGAAGTTTTGCTAAAGCAACAGCCCTAGCAACCTTATACTTAAGACTGATAAGCCTTAGGAATGTTTCTGCCTCTATTCTCTCGTCCAGTTTCTTTCGTTTTCTACGCTTAGTTACCCTAACCCCTTTAAGTTCTTCTCTTACCTTAGCAGCTATTATAGGCAATCCAGTCTTAGGATCAAAACCTTTAAGTCCTTTATACTTCTTAGCAACTTGAGCCATCAATCTACGCATTTTTATCTGTGCTTCAGTAGGATGCCAAATTGTGTATGGTGCTGCTCTGTAGAAGGTAATCGGTCTAGGCTTAGTTCTTCTTACTACCTGTACTTGTACCATAATTAATAATTAGCATGTGATTAGTTTAAACTCTATAAACGGATTAGGTAGGTTACACCTACGCATAGTCATCTTAATGTACTCCTTAACAACATCTATTCCTATCACGTTACGCCTCAGCTCTATGGCTACCTTAACAGTAGTACCACTACCTACGAATGGATCTAGAACAGTACCATCTGGTGGACATCCAGCTTTCATACAACGCCTTACCAACTCAGTCGGAAACACTGCAAAGTGAGCTTCTGGGAAAGGCTCAGTGTTAATGCTCCACATGTCTCCAGGATTCTTACCCAATGGATGTATTTGTGGTAATGCACTCCTAATCTCTTCAGTAACGAAATCCTCATACTCACCTAAGCCTAGTAATGGTTTTAAAGCTTCCCATGCACCCTTATCTGGAATTGCAAACCACTCATCATTCCTGAAGTAATGTTCAAGAGTAGTCTTCTTTATTCCTGTCAACTCAGCCAACTCTTTAATAGTGTAACCACTCTGCTTTTTCTTCATCCTTAGGTAATTGGCTAACCCCTCTATAGCCCTCCTAACCTTAGTAGTTAGTTTACCTGACATCAACACTTTGATAGTTCTCTGAGCTGGTGATCCAGTCTTAACATCTGATTTCAAGAATTTGCTGTTAAATGCACCAATCAATGTATTAGCGTACTTACTCTCATACCCAATCTTAACTGGATTCAGAAAGCCACCATACTTTAACATTCTCTTTATGTCATGCTTCCTTTCCTTCTCAAAAGTAACGTATGGTACTCTAATAGCATCGAGATTAAAGTAGTACTTCTGCTTCTTCGTAAGTAAGTATACGTATTCCCACGTATTCGTAAGTCTATCCTTAACGCTACTAGGCATGTGATTTGGCTTGTACCAAATAATCTTGTTACGGAGTATGAATCCAATCTCTAAACACTTAAACAGTACTCTCTCAGGAATGCATAACATACACTTTCTAGGTATCCCCTTTAATCTACGCTGAGGTCTTTCAGAATCAGTCACCTTACCATCTGTTCTAGCTATCTTTGGATTTATTCGCTCAACATTATGACCACTACCACCAGAGTAAGTATCTCCTATGTTAAGCCAGAATGTACCTGTTGGTTTTAACACTCGGTATACTTCCTTAAAAATCATTCCTAAATGCTCTACGTACATTTCAGGAGTAGGTTCTAAACCAAGCTGACCATACCAAGCTCCACACTTCTTACAGAATGAAGAGACAGTAACTCTCTTATGGTAATCTACTTGTTCTTTGTAGTTATCCGTGCCTTTTATCGCTAACTTTTCTTTAGCATAGGGATTGTCTTTACCACCACTCAAATTAGGTCTCTTTGTTTCAAGACTCTCCCACTCATGCTCACAATTAGGATCTCCACCCCAGATTACGTTAGCATCCTCTGGATACTTCCTAAGCCCATAGTAAGGAGGAGATGTGATAACACAGTCTACGCTATCGCTTGGTATTTGTTTTAGAGCATCGACTACATGACCGTGTATAAGAACAACCTTCATGTACATACCTTATTGCCAAGACGGTATAAACCTAAATCTTGGATCTACTCTCTTCCACTTTCTCTCTTTCCAGTCATACTCAAAGTCTTTTGGAACTGCTATCGCTACATCAGACATTGAACTCACCTAACACCATTTTCTCTAGCTTCGTTAGATTCCACTTATCTATTACTGCAAAAAGGTTCTTAGTAAGCCTTTTCAACAATATTGGATCTCTAGGTATTCTC
>QMND01000183.1 GCA_003647605.1 Candidatus Shapirobacteria bacterium
CCTAGAAGGAGGCTGGTTATTTTTAAACATGACAACCCCCCTTAGTTAAGAGAAGTAGTTGTAGTGTTTAAAACAATTTTTTGCATTGAGTGATTATAGGACGATGGAGGAAGTTTGTCAAAAAGTGTGAGTCTGGAAGGACTCGAACCTTCGACCTCGTCGATGTCAACGACGCGCTCTAACCAACTGAGCCACAGACTCTTTTTGAGTGATTGATTTTAACATATTTTATTTTGGGGAGAAAAAATGGTTAGGGTTAGGCGGAACGAGAAGCACTGTGTTCACCGGAATACATATATTGTTGGCCATTTTCTGTAACATTTTCCCAATAACGACCTTTTCCTCTTATTTTTCTTCTTTTTTTAGTTCTGGCATTAAATATTTCTAAAGAATTATGGGCTTTAGACATATTTTTTCTAAAATTGGCGATGAAGTTTTTTAGTCGACTAAGAAAATTAAGTTGGTAGGTGTTAGTTTCGGTAATTGGAACTTGAGAAGCTATCTGAATATCTTTATTAAGATTTTTAGTGACTCCGATTAATTTTTTTATTTCTTCTCTTAGATTGTTTAATTCTTTTTTCAGTTGTTGTTGGCCTTGACGAAACAATGTTTCACTTTCTCGTTGTAAATGGCTAACAGAATTAAAAAGTTCCTTACCCTGGGATTGAATTTGGTTTTTTCTTTTGCTTAGTTCTAAACTTTGTCCTATACCTAAAATGCCTTTTAGTCCGATGGTTTCGTTTGGGGGGGAAGTGGTGTACAGCTCGGCTGATTTGGAAGAAAAAAGACCTTTTTTAGAAGTCTGTTTTTGGGGGTCCTGCTTTGACTTTTGATATGCAATCACAAGTGGATTATATCAACTGAATGTGTAGAAGTCTAGATATTATGGGTGGTAGATTTATTTATTTTTTTGTAGAAATTCAATAGTTTTTTGTTGAATTAAGATATATTCAATAAACGCCTTTCGTTGTTGTCCGTTAGGGGTAGAAGCAATGGTTTTATCTAGTTCTGTTTTGTCGACTTTTATTTTATTATCGCTAGCAATTTTGTCTAAAGCTAAATCTATCTTCCATTTTTTATAAAGATCTATTTCTACTTCTTGTTTATATTTTTCTAAAGAAGTTTTGTTGTTTTTAAAATATTGATCTAGTTTTAAACCAGCTTTACTGACATTGTTAACCAATTGGGATAGACGATGGTTAATCTCAGTGTCAATTAATATTTGGGGTAGTTTGAGTTCAGATTGTTGTGCAAGTAAATTAAGAATGGCTTGGATGTGTAATTGTTTATTGTCGCCTTTTTGATATCTTTTGTTAATTTTCTTAAGTTCGTCTTGATATTTTTTAAGTTTGAGAATTGGTTTTTGACATGACATGACTTTGAATTGCCAGTCTTTTTCGGTGTTTAGGGGTGGATTTTCTAAAAGTATCTTGGGTTGGAGGATGGGTTTGAGTTTGTTTTTTTCTATGAATTGGCTGTATATAGGTGGTAGTAACTGTTGGATTATTTGTTCGTAAACTTTGGACAGATCTATTTTTGATTCGACTATATTGGCGGGGGCTTTGCCTGGTCTAAAACCGTCGATTTTGATAGTTTGGCTGGCTTGGTTGATTATTTGTTGATAGAGTTTTTTAATGTCGGCCTTTTTGAGTTTTAGAGAAAATTCAAAAGATTGATCAGCTGAAAGATTGAATTTAGGAGCTGGTTTGTTGTTGTTGTTGGATTTATTTTTATTATCTGTATTCATAAGTAGGCTTATGATAGCATAAAAAATAGAAGGATGAAAAGAAAAATGATTCAGGTTTTATCGCTTTTGTTATTTACTGGTGTATTGGTGGGGGTATTGGTAGTAGAGTTGTGGAGTTTGGATAGTTTAGAAAAATTTAAGTTGTGGCCTAAAAAGTCTGAAATGTTGAAAATATTGGGAATGGCCAGAGCTAGTGATAAAGAGGATTCGACTGTTTCTTATTACGATGCGATGGTGTTGGCTGGAGATGCCAGACCGTTGATAATTAAACAGTATTTAGAAAAATATAAGTCTCCCCTACTTCCTTATGCTGATTTGATTTTTGAATTATCACAGTCATATTCCTTCGACTATAGGTGGATAGTGGCTATTGCTCAACAAGAATCGAATTTGTGTAAGAAAATACCCAAAGGTTCTTATAATTGTTGGGGTTATGGAATTCATGCCAATGGGACATTGAAGTTTGATAACTACGAGTTAGCCTTGAGGAGTTTTGCTGAGTATTTGAAAAGAGAATATTTCGATAAGGGCTATAATACCCCAGAATTAATAATGAAAAAATATTGTCCCCATTCTAATGGGTCGTGGGCTTTTGGGATAAGGCAGTTTTTTGAAGAAATGGAAACTAGTCAAATTTAATAAGTTATAAGTTGATTTATATATAATAATTTGATATAGTATGTTTTAGATCCTGGGGTGGCTCCTCTAAAAGCATACTCTGGGATTTTTTTTTGGTTAAAAATAGAGTAAAATGGCAAGATATGACAATGATAAACACATCTCAATTCAAAAAAGGAATGTATATAATGTTTCACAATGAGCCACATATGATTATAAAAATAACTTTTGTATCTC
>QMND01000184.1 GCA_003647605.1 Candidatus Shapirobacteria bacterium
ATTCCCGGCAATCGTGATACCAGGGTAGCGGCCTGTTCGCAACCGAACCACAAAACCCAATTCCTCAAGCGATGCCAACGCAGCATGTAGCTTGTGGACTGGATTGGAACGATTCTTCCGCGCCAGTTCCCGAACCGTTTGAGCAAGAGTCTTTTTCTTTGCCATCGAATTAACCCTTTGCTAAACTTTGATTAAAGATGCTTGCAGGTGCATCCCAAACCCCTGCTGCCATAGCAGTAAATGAACATCCGCTGGTATATCCACAAGTGGCCCAGGATTTCTCGCGCCACCCCCCACAATGATGGTATTCCCCACCAATAGGGGTTACTGCGGTCCCTGATGAACTAGCTTCCATTTTTGCTGACTTTCATCGAAATTAAAATCCATGTAAGCCAATTCATCCAAACAAAAGAAACGTGTACCGTTAATATAGTCAGTCCAGTTCTTATGGTAGTGGCCGAAGAACCATAGTTCGGGTTGCCATGCCTCCCAACAGACTTGTAGCGCATTGGCTGTGCGTGACGATTGTATACCCCTTCCCGCCCAATATGATTTCCCAACATAACGAATTAAATCTGCTGGGCAATCATGGGACATGACAATGGTGGGTCGTTTTATTTTCCAAGTTTCAATAAGTTGTTTCAATCCATTCCAACTAATTTCTTCTTCTTCAAACAGGTCTATTCCCAGGGTACGATCTTTGTAGTCTACGCTGAATGCACCGTGGACGTAGAAGAAATTAAAACCACCCACTTCACAAAACCCGAAGCCGGTTAGGAAATGCTCTGTAAGAATGTTAAAATTCTCGTGGTTACCGGCTATGATTCTATGACAAGCTGGGTCAACATGCGCAAGATCGTAGCCACCCATTTCCCCCGGCCTTGGGATATTAAAATCGCCAAGTTGAATGGAATAATCTACTGATTGAATCAGGTTAGTATAATTACGACCCGTATGCGAATGATACAAGTCTCGCTGGATTTTGATATGACCATGACAATCACCGATTACTCTCTTAATATGGGTCGATCATCGGTATTTTTCATCGCTTCTCCATCGTCGGTTTGAGCCACAAACCCCGGTCAAATATAACCGGCACCAACAGTGGGTATTCACCCAAAACTTGCAAAGTTCCCACTGTATCGTGTTGCAATGCCTTATGCAACTCTTCTCGAATGCGTTCATCGGAGATGTATCTTAATTTATTTACGAAAAACTCCGTTTCCAAACAATCGACAATTGCATGATGCAATCCCATGCTTTTCGTAATACAGAATCGGATTGCGCGAAGCATCCGCAAAACATCTTCATTGAACCGATCTTCGGCAGCACCCACGCAACGAATCAGGCCGTGTTTAATATCCTCTTGTCCATTATGCGGGTCGATATAATTTCCCTCTTCGTCAATGGCTATTGCATTCATGGTAAAATCTCGCCGCGCAAGATCATCCATGAGCGTACCCATTTCGACATTCTCTGGGTGTCGCCCGTCTTTATATTCGCCATCTTTACGGCATAGCACAAAGTCCACGACTTCATCCCCGTATTTAGCTCGGATTGTATGGTACTCCGGGGTTTCTAAAAAAATACGACCCCCGCGCGATTTAATTTCGTCACGCATCGCATCATACGACGGTGCTTCAACAGAGTAGTCAATATCCTTGGACTCAACACCAAGGATTTGATCCCGCACCCATCCGCCGACTCTGTAAAATTTAATTGTCATGTCTTCCCCTTTCATTCGTAGTCTTTATATTCTGAATCTGTCATGGTGGATCATAACCTCCCTTGCAAAATGGGTGACAACGAAACAATCGGCATATTCCTTTAAATACACCTTTCATTGGGCCATATTTTTTAATTGCTTGGATCATATAGTTACTACAGCTTGGCTCAAACCGACAGCAATTACCGAAAAAGAAACGGACTGCCGGATTTAAGCAAACTTGATAGAAACGAACCAGTAAAATTAACAGGCGACTCATTTTAAATTCCTACCTATTTAATTCCGCCAACGTATTCAGCCTACGCAACCGGGGTTGGAATGGAATGCCATAGTCTGTTAAAAACTGATATTCGATTTCGGCGTAAGGCGATTCGCCTTCTACCAAAAGTTGCTCATATTTAGCAACATGCGACATCGACGTACCAGATACCTTTGCCTGTACCCCATTGCGAAGCAAAAGAAAAGTACCGTGTGCCTTGCCAGTTTCCCTGCCCACGATTGGCAACTTCTCTTCTGTCAACTTCTTAATTTTATGCTGACGCTTGTTGGCTAGCTCTTTTAATACCAATCCCTCGGCTTTGTTTTCACAAACGTACTGCCAGCCTTCATCAAAAGTCTTAAATAGTTCGGGGGCAGTAATGTGAACCAGCTTGTTGCGCCGAAGAATGTCTTCGATCAACCACCGATTATCTCTAGGCGAATTGCCCCTTAAATCCTGGCCTTCGTATTCAAATAGGTCAAAAATAAAAATCTTCGCCCGATGCCAGTTAATTTTTTTGTTCAACTGCAAGACGTTGCCGTCTGGAATTGCCATTTCACCACGGCAGACCCAATCAATCTGGCGTAGCTCTTGCAATACATGGGGATAACGCTCG
>QMND01000185.1 GCA_003647605.1 Candidatus Shapirobacteria bacterium
AATAGAATTTTCAGACCAATCAGCATCATTAGTCGCAACTTGAACGGAACCATTACTATAAAAAGCGTAACAGACATAATTAGCTTGAGAATTTTCAGCTACGTATAAAAACCCAGATATTAAAATAGAGTTAAGAACTCCCTCTCCTTCTCCCTCTCCTTCTCCCTCTCCTTCTCCCTCTCCTTCTCCAGCCTCTTCAAACCCAATACCTGCTAAAAACCCATCTCTACTTTCTGCGGACACCTTTTCATAATTATCGGACCAGGTACCTGTATCATTCCAAAATATATCTGAATAGGTATTACCAACTACACGAATATTTCCTAGGTTATCTAATGCTATATCTTCGGCGTTGTCGTTATAATTACCTCCTAAAAACTTACCCCATACAAAACTATCTTCTCCTCCTAAAAAATCTACTTTAATAATAAACGCATCATCATATGTTGGATTTTTTGTATTTCCCCAATCTCCATATCCCCCTATAAAATCCCCCCAACTAGCTGCATTGGAACTAGTAACTCCACAAGCATATACATTATATTCTTCGGGTGGGGATGCTAAACTAGGCGCTCCTAAAGCTACTCCGTAACAATATTCAGTAGACTCCCCTCCAATATAAGTTGACCAATTATGACACCCTATAGCACTCATTTTAAGAATAAACCCATCGTGATAGCCGTTAAAACTAAGATCATATCCTTCGGAAGTCCATCCAGGAGAAGCAGTTTGTCCAACAATATAACAATAATTTTGACGATCAATTGCAATATCATGTGCGAGGTCATAACCACTACCTCCTATATAAGAAGACCAAAAACGAGACCCGTTGGAAGGATTTAAAGCAATAATAAACCCATCGTTAGCCCCCCCGTAAGTAGTATTCCAACTTGTCATACCATCCTTCCAATTAGAAGAATTAGTAGTACCTACTGCATATACATCCCCCCCTACTGCAAGACTTCTTACCCCGTCATTATTTCCAGAACCTCCTAAAGAAGTACACCATTTCACCCATTCTTCTGGAGGGGGGTTTTCTCCTCCTACCAACCCTTCATCAAACTTCAAAACAAATCCGTCCCAAGATCCATTAGAAGCATTATTATAAACATTGTCCCCAAAATAAAAAGTATTTGGGCCAAAATTAGCACTTACCCCTCCAATATAACCCTCTCCAGTAAAAGGATTAATAGTTACTTTCCATGGCTGAGTGTGTAAATTTGAAGAACAACCATAGATAAAAGAAGACCACATATGACTTCCATTATCTCCGGATAACTTCACTATATAACCAGATTGCTGACCTGGACCTGACATAGAGTCTGTAATAGCCCATCCTCCACTAGGGTTAAAACCATACAAATTACCGGATAGACCTTTTCCTACAGCATATACGTATGGGACACCATCTACTTCCCAAACCTCTATTCCCAACCCTTCTTCTAGTTTAGTTCCTCCTATATAAGTAGACCACATTCCAACATCTTTTCCTGTAGAACTTAATTTTATAACGTAAGCATCCCCAGAAATATCAACTTCATTATACTCCTGATCCCATCCAGGACCTTCCCCATCCAACCAAAACCTAGATTTAGTCGTTCCTGTAATATATATATTTCCATAAGAATCTAAATCAATATCATTACACGTTTCATATTCATAACTTCCTAAATAAGTACCCCACTCTAAATAAGGATTTCCGTCATTTTCTTCTCCTTCTCCTTCACCTTCACCAGAGCTAATTCCAGTACCTGAAACAGGTATTGTCATTATACAGGGAAAAACCTCTCCATATTGTAAAAAAAGATCAGTTAAATAAGGTTGAACATTCGGAGGACCAAATTCAACAGTAACCTCTATACAATTTCCTCCACAAGGAGTGCAGTCAACTATATTAATTAATTCAAAAGGACTTGCCAAATTCATGTCATAATAACCCAACCCACCACAACAAAAATTATCCGGTAAGTCATCTTGATATAAAGTTACCGTTTTCTGTACTGTAGTATTTACCTCTACATCTCCAAAATTTATTTCTATGGGTTCTGGGATAGCCCTACCCGAACAATAAAGCCTAGCATATATTTGAGTTGGTCCAGAAATACCAGAAATATAAGTCCTAATTTCGATAAATCCATTATCAAACCATTCAGGAGCACCGGCAGGGATTGTAGGCTCGTATTTAACTGAAAGCTCTAAACAATACCCAAAAAGATTTCCACAATATTCAAAAGAATTTACCCATTGAGGAATGCTTCCCCCAACGAAACTAAACGAAGGGTCGGTAGAAGTTATATCTGCTACATAACCAGGATTGACTCCAGCAGAATGCCACCACCAAAAATGTACTGTACTACTTTCACCAGCTACTACAGTACCAAATTGAAGATCTCCTACTAAAAAATCACCTGCAACCGATGAACTTGCTTCAAATGATATTATAATACTTATTAAAAATAATCCTAGTATATATAGATATTTATTTTTCATATCTATTCCTCATTTTCTTTCTTAGAAAAGAACCCACGTTTAGTCATATAATCTACATATAGATTATAATTATCGTCATACCTAAATTGAGACCAAATAGAATCTACAGG
>QMND01000186.1 GCA_003647605.1 Candidatus Shapirobacteria bacterium
ATATGCTTTTCTGTATCCTCTCTGTTTTGCCCTGTATAGTTCGTATTCTCTTTTGCTCTTGAACTGTGGGGTTTTTCCTCTACTGGGTCGCTGTCTCCTGCCAGTTGCTTGGAGTGTTTGTGCTTTTCTCTGGAGGGTTTCAAGTGCTTGCTTCAATTCACTCATATATTTTTATCCTCCTATATGTATAATATGATTTTCACCACATTTAACCCTCTTTCACACCCTCTTCTTCCAGTAATACGGATATGTCCACTGTTTCAAGTGCTTTTGATGCAATCTGGATCGCCTCAGAGTCTAACTCTGTGATTCTGATGCACTCGCCCGACTCTGCACGGAGTAGAAGGTTTGCAAGTCTGTCTTGACAGAGGGTCACGAGTAGAAGCATCTCGTCATCAGATGGTTGTGCTTCTCCTTCTTTTCTTCTTCTTCTCTGTTCTGCTCTTTCTTCTGCACTCATCTCATTACTCATCATTTCATCACCATAATAATGCTATTGGGTTTTCGATATACCATTCTATCGTTCTTCTCTTTCGTCTCTTCCCACGTCTCAGGTACTTCTTCTCCCAGTCACCCATTAGAGGCAGTGGTGGCTTGACTTCAAGTCTTGGCACAGTAACAACCTTTGCTTTTGGTATTGTGAGAGTTTTTGTCTTCGTCAGAGTTCTGGTAAGAGTCTGCGTCTTCACCTGTACTGCTGTTCTTGTTTCCGTCTTTGCCTGCGTCTTGGTAATCGGCATGGCTATTATAGCAGTGAGAGTTTTAGTTCTTGTCTTTGTCTTGGTTTCAGTCTTGGGTTTAGCGAGTAATTGCGTGGCTGTTATCGTTTTAGTCCTTGTCTTGGTTTTTGTACGTGGCAGGACGAGTGGCACAGTGAGAGTCTTCAAAGCCAACCTTGTCTTGGGGGCAGGCTTCATCTCAAGGAACATAGGATGCAACCTAACACGCTCAGCAACCATGACACGAGGCTTAGCCCTGACAAGTGTTGCCACCTGTGGCTCTCGCATCTCTTGCAGAATGACTCTGGGTCTTGTGGCAGTCTTCACATGCACACGAGCACGCGTAGGCTCTGCTCTTGTGTGTAAGCGCTCCCAACCTTTCTGAATCTGCGCCCACCGTACATCCGTTTCTTGGAGTCCCTTTTGAATCTCTCGGATACGTGGCTTCCATTCTGGCTCTCTTGGTGTTGTGAGCAGCTTCTTAGGCTCTGGAAGCATGGGGCGCCCACGCATCGGCTTCTCAACATCGATGACCTCTTGGAGATAGATCCCACGCTTCGGTCTCGTGGGACGCATCTTGATGCCACCACGCTCCACAACCTCAACACGAGGACTGGGAATACGCTCACCCCAACGAGGACGAGGCACCTTACCCACTCTACCGACCATCTTCCCAGCAAGAACACCAGCAGTGAGATATCCCGCTGTTTCCCAGGGATCCTTCTTGAATCCACGATGTAACCCCTTCCCCCACATAGCAGCACCAATCGCAGCATACTTCGGAAACTCACGAGGCTTTCTGACCGCAAGCTCAGCACCGCTGACAGCAGCAACCCCGTATAATGGTATATCGACTATGCCCTTTGCAACACCCGTCTCAAAGGCAACCCCACGCGTGGATATACCACGCTCTCTATATCTTTCCTCTCGTGATCGCCTGTACTTCTCCAGTCTTCGATGCTGTTTCTCCGTCCACCGCTCAAGCTTCTTATACGGCTTATACGTGTAGAACCGCTCCCTCTCATCATCTACTCTCTTTTGATACAATGGCGGAGCTCGCCGATACTCACGATATATCAGAGGAAGCTTCTCCGCTTGCACCTGCACCTGTTGCGGTGTGGTGTATGCAGCAAGAGGAGACTGGTACTCATAGAACGGATCGATCACCTGTACACCACCTCCTCATACTCATATCCACCGTACTCGTCCCCATACTGAGTATACCGCTGCCTCCTCACAACAGCAAAGACGAAATTGAAAATACCAAGAATGGGAATGGCATAACCGATAAGCCTGATGTCTTTGAGGAAGTCGTAGGGATTCACGGGGTCAGTCCATTTCTTTGGAGCGTCCCCAACACCGCTTTCATAGCACTCTGAGACTGCGATGTCAGCAGGAGCAGCAACACCCATCAAGAATACAAAGCCAATGATCACGGATACTATCATGAAAAAACCAGAACGGTAGAGCGTGCCTGCATCCGTCAAGTCTGCTCACCACCTGATTCAATCGCTCTCACAATCCCCCATGCGAAGACTCCGAAGAGTAAGATGATTGGCATGGCTTTCCATACTGTGGTCTGGAACGATGCACAGTCTGTCGTTTCCTTGCTCACATCCTCCATCCCAATGATTGTGTTCATGCCATCTATCACTTCATTCATTGGATTTGATAAAAGCACTAAGAGGATGCCACAACTGAAGAGAAAGAGGGCTATGATAACAATCCCGTAGGCAACTGCGCTCTCATCTTCTAAGAATCTCATTGATCTAAAATTAAAACTCTTAAAAGATAAAAGTTTTTGCTTTTGAGTATGGACGGTTATATCTCGCATAACACACGACCTCCACCACCCCGATTCAACACACCATCAACC
>QMND01000187.1 GCA_003647605.1 Candidatus Shapirobacteria bacterium
ATGTATGAGGCTGGATTGTACGGCAGCATCGTGAGTGTCTGTCCATTCAACCTCTTTCCAAGAGAGCTTACAAAGTCCTGCACGGTTTTCCTCTCAAACACAGCTATGGCTTCATCATCCTTGAACAGTACAAAATCTGACACGGTGTGTTTTACCTCGTATGGCATCTCCATTAATGGAAGAAGCTTTTTGATCTTCTTGATCTCAGACCCACGTATATCGACGAGAACTTTATACAATATTGTTTTCCCACGACTCTTGTACTTTTATTGCTTTTCTAAGTATTTTCTTCAGATCGTTGTAAGTCAGACCCATCTTCAGCAGTTCTCCCTCATACAGCCATATGATGGCTCTTGGTCTAACAGACCTTGGAAAGAAGCTCTCGTACTTGTCTTTAAGATCCTCAAGGGTCTCCTCATAGTACACCAACTACTGCATCTCCAATGGCTCTCAAATTCCCGACCAACCTCGGAACTATCAAAAACCACGATACAAGTATCCATACAACGCTGGTTATGACTGAAACTTTAAAGGCACTCGGATTTGCGTATTGACTTTTATCAATATAGGGAAGAACAGAGTATCCCATTAGAGACAGGGATAGAAAGAGCGGTATAAATATCATTGCAATCCACACAGTTGCCATTATGATGTCCATTGCGATTCCAAGGGACACCGCAACTGAAGCGATGATTAAAAGCAGTAAATACTCAATTATGCTACTCATTTTTGTTCGCCTTCAACCTTCTCAGAAACTCTATCAAACACTCCTTGCTGCAAAAGAGATGAACGTAGTCGGTCTTCCCCAGTTTTATGGCATAGTCTCCTTCTATAGCCTTCATACATATCTCGCACTTTAAAGGTTCCTCCTCGTTGAAATAAAAATCATACACTTTTCATCGCCTGTGCGTCAAGAAACTTCCTGTAGTTCTCCTCGTCTCTCTCTTCAAGCACAGATACCTGCGAATATGTTTTCGGAGCAAGGTATTTTAAATCCTCCTTCGGAACGAATCCGAGTGCCGTGAACTGCCTTCTATCATACCACGTTACCGTTACATACCAAGGAATCTTTGAATAAGAAGATATGAGAACCTCCGACCCATCGGGTTCAACCTGCTTCATTGAGAATGGCTTGTAGTATCTGTATCCTCGATTTATAATGGTCTCCTTGTATGGAGGATTTCCATCCCAAGGGTTCTTCCAGTTGATGTTGCTTCTCTCTTCCTGAAAGTTATATCCACAGAGGATAAACTCTTGGAGGAGGTCAAACCTCTCGGCATCGTATAGAATCTCGTAGTTCAGCTCCTTCAGCTTTGCCTCAACCATTCTCCAGACAGCCATCCTTCTTCGTCGTGGATAGCCCTTTGTTGTGCAGAATTTTACACTATCCTTAGCGACGATACAGAGTGCATCTGGAAGAGAGGACAGAAACTCATTCATTTTTCCACGTCTCGACTATCATTCTGATGTTGTTGACGAATTCCTCTGCTGTCTCGATTTGAGACGTTGCATCGGAAAGATAGTTCTCTACATCACGCAGATCGTCCATTCCCTTTGAGAGGGTCTGAACCGCATCGTACGCATCCTTGACATCCTCTTTATCTACACCAACAAATTCCGATACTGCATCGAGAAGGTCCAACGCAAATATGATTGTCTTGGTTACATTCACCTTTCACACCTCATACATCTCTCCGCATACCCTGCAGGGAATACGCTTTCCTCCTTTTATATGTTTTTCGAACATTATTATGTCTGACGGGTCATTCTTCTCGCGTGGGGTCTTCAGAAAGCACTTCACGCATATGTATTTTGAGTTGTCTCTCCCAAGCTTCAAGTGGACTCCTTCAATAATCTTTCTTCTTCAGCTTGAACATTAGTCTCTTTCCATTCCTTTGCAGGAGAAGCGGAACAGTCCTGCACACTATCCCTTCAGCCGGAATATCATCACGTCCAATCTCCTCCTGTGCAACGATAGACGTGCAAGTCTTGGCAATCTCAACGGCTTCTTCAAACGATACAACACCATACTCCGGCACAGTCTTCACTTCAAACTTGGATGCAATATCCTTTACGCTCTCCCACTCAAGCCACAGATCCCCTACCTGCACGTCGAATATCCTGAAAGAAACCCCTTTCCGCAGATTACCGCTGGAGTTTATCTTCTCACCGTAGTATTCCATAAAGATGGTAACGACTCTATCGGGAAACACTTCCCTCATTTTCTCCAAGGTGAACTTCTCCTCCAGCAGTTTTGCTATGCCAAGTCTCTCGTAGGAATTCTTATCGCTTCTATCAGTCCTACCACCGTAGAAAACCTTGCCAACATTCGGGTCATAGATCACTCTTCCAGATGTCCCGTCTATCTTCTCGGTGACGAGCCACCTCTTTATATTGTTGATCTCTGGCAGGCGAATACTATTCTCATCCACCTTAAACTTCTTGTCTCGGTTGAAGCAGGTCTCGATTTTTGGATATTTTGGATACCCTTCCGGTACGAATTCCACTATCCTCCCTCCTTTCAGGAAAATCACCTAAATTGTTAATTTACTATCGTTGTCGATTTTAACATTCACAAGTGTAAAGTC
>QMND01000188.1 GCA_003647605.1 Candidatus Shapirobacteria bacterium
GGGTAAATTTTACTACATCCTCAAGCTTTAGAGGCACAGGATATCTGGAGATAGATTTATTAAGCCCGAGCCAGAATTTTTTGGTTAACAGGCGGCTGTGCCCCTTTTGTCCGCTGCAGAATTTGCCGGGCAGAACCGTCAATAGCAGCAATGCAGATAAAAGTTCTCCTCTTTTGGTTATTTTAGGTTCAGTCAAAGACGGGGGCTTAATAGCAGCGATTATCTGTTTTCTTAACTTATTATCTTTAAAACGAATACCCTTGACAAACTCTTTTAATTTTTTTATCTCTTCTTTTGAGGCAAATTGACAAAATTGGTTTATATCTTCAAAAATCTGTTTAACTTTTAGAGAATTTTTGATTTTTCTGCGGGTAAGATTCCTTAAGAATTCGGGGATGTCTCTTTCAATTTTCTCTTTGATCTCTGCTAAAGAAGAAAATAAAGAGTAGAATTTCGGCCTTGATTTATCGGGAATATTAAGTGGAGTCCAATAATTTCTAATCTCTCTAACCTCTGGTTTGAAAAAGGTGATTATCTTTCCTTCTCTGTTAATCACCGCCTGGATGTTTTTCTTCCTATTATAGAAAACAAAAATGTTTTCTCTTGCAGTAAAAAAAATCTCTGTTTTCTTTGACTCGATTATCTGTTTGGATGCATCCTCGTACTCTTTTGAGTTCCTTATATCGCCTTCATAATTTTTATTATCCCTGCTAAAAATCTCCCTATAATGCTTTTTGCAGTGTTCTTTCAGATTGTTTTCACTAAGCCATTTAATCTCCTTAATCTCGGCAAATTCATTCTCAGCAAATTTTCTAATCACCTGCCATCCATGGCGGTTATAAGGACACAGAGGAGCACTGCTCCCGCTAATTATAAACTGTTTTAATTTAGGGAATCTTCTAAAAACTTCTTCTCTCACGGAACAATCGGAAATGTCAATAAAACCGCTAAGTTTCATTTTTGCTAAAGTCCTTGGATGGTTGGTTGCTTCAAAATTTCTTATCTTAAGCAGGGTTTCCATTTCTTCATCACTTAGGTCATTAGAGATTCCTTTTGCAGATATTATTGAATTTACCGCCGGCGATCCGCTGACGATGCCAATAAAGAAAATGGGAATAAGCAACGTTG
Organism: Candidatus Shapirobacteria bacterium; assembly: GCA_003647605.1. GTDB lineage: Bacteria > Patescibacteriota > Microgenomatia > UBA12405 > UBA12405 > B61-G2. Next base: position 1,129 of record QMND01000188.1, read on the forward strand.
GAAGACCCACAGCAAAGATAGATTTTTTGAGGAAGAATTTTAATATTGCTCTAAATCTTGAAAACCCTTTTTGAGAAGAGGTAACCTTAGCAAGTGCCTTTTTGGGATTAACCACTTCGCTTCCTAATAAGCCCTTATGGTAATACCAATCATTTATATTGCCCGCAGTATTTTTTATTATTTGAATTACCTCTTCATTTAAAAGATTAGGATTCCGTAAGAAAATATTCGATGCCAAAGCTGCCACCCGAGGCACAGCAAATGAAGTACCTTGGTGATTTTCATCATAATGACCTAAGGCAACTGCATCTACCCACGACCCATAATTAGAATAACCCGCCTTCTTGCCAGATTTATCTGTCGCTGCAACTGCCATAACCTCATTATAAGCGGCAGGATAGGGAGCTGAAGTAGTGTTTCTATTGCCAGCAGATGCAATAATAAGTATATTTTCATCGTAAAGATGCTTAATAATCTTGTGTATGCCAGGGTCATTGTCTGCGAGCATTTTGTTAATACTCACCACCGCCCTTATATCAGGATTCCTCTCAACATATTCCTTGTTAACTCCAGAATCTAGTAAGAATATAGTGGGCTGAGGAGAAAAAACATTAGAAATTGAGCTTGTATTTGCCACTTTTTTTGCTTTTGCGATGGCAACTGGTAAACTGAAAAGAAAAAATGTGCCGGTTGTGCTTGCTGTAACTATACTCCATTCTACTATCGACAATCCTGCTATTAATTCAAGGATTAAAACTAAAGGGCAAAAAGCATGAAGAAATAAACCAGAGGAGACAAAAGTAACTATAATTGCTAAAGGTGCCTTTATATTTCTTTTACGCAATTCCTTATAGACCACTCGGGTGGTATCTTCTGATATATTGGGATTCCATTCAGACCAAAATAATTCATACGCCCTGAGCAATTTCCCTTGTTTTATTAAATCTCTAATTTTCAGAGCGTCAGGTGCTTTTCTAAAAGTTCTAACGTCTTTTATTTGTCCACCAATTTTATATTTACAGTCACCTATTTTTTCTCTTATATTTCTAGGTAATAAATAATAAGTATACCAACCCAACAATCCCCCTATAATTTTTCTAATAACCGATACGGAAGAAGCAGAATCTTTCTTACTTGATTTAGGAATAAAAGACAACACAGGCAATAAGATTAAGCTAAAATTTAGGAAGGAATTTATTGAGGGCGATTTGGATTTGTCTTTATCGTCAGGGCCTCTTATGGGATGAACTCTGAAGATTCCTGTTTTTTGAAGGCTCTCTTCATCTTGCCTTTTTTCTTCTATAAAAACCCTTTTCTGAGAAATCTTGAGAGTTTCATCGGTTTCTCTCCACCCCCTAGCCTCTTTATCAAATTTAAACAGGCCTTCTTTAGAAGTTTTATCCAAAGAAAAGGTAAATGCTGCATACACCGTAAATCCTTGTTCAGCAAGAATCCA
>QMND01000189.1 GCA_003647605.1 Candidatus Shapirobacteria bacterium
CTGTAAAATTGACAATGTAGGTGCCGGGGTTATCATAAACATGATTGATTGTTGCGGGAGGCGAACCTGCGCCACTGTATTCCTCGCTTTCATCACCATCTACGTCTAGCCACCATGCGGTGATGTTGCCATCTGGATCGCTTGCTGTCAATGAAAATTCAACATTGAGTGGAGCTTCTCCCGATGTTGGATTTGCTGATAAGCTGCATGCTGGAGGCTGATTCTGATGCTCAGTAACTATAATTGTAACGGTGTCGTATGCCGTGTAGCCGTCGTTATCTGTAACCGTTAGATTTGCAATGTATGTTCCAGGGTTTTCATATGTATGCTCCTGCGTTGCTGGTGGATTTCCTGTACCACTATATTCAGGAGAACCATCGTTATCCACATCTAGCTGCCATGAGGATATGCTTCCATCTGGATCGCTTGCGGACATGGAGAATGTCACTGTTAAAGGAGCTTCTCCACTTGTTGGATTTGCATTTAGACTGCATGCTGGAGGATCTCTCGGTATATTCTGCCATACAGTTGTTGATGCAACAGATGGCTCTGGATCGGCATAAGGCATCACAGCAAGATACTGCACGTAAAGCGTTGAATCAGCACTCCCCCATGTCTGTGCTCCAGCATAATATGGACCTGAGCCGTAGTTCAAAGTTGCATCTATTGTTTCCTGGAAGTTCTTTGTCAGCTTTGCATATGATGAGCCGAGCCATTCAAGTGTCAGATATGTCCATTCATTTGCAACCCAGTCGAGATAATCTGTTGAATATGTTGCTCCATCCTTGAGATAGTACTCTGGATAAGGAGGCTGTGAGGTTGGATATGGCTTCCATGCTATACACTGAGTTGCTTCCGTATCGGGGCAGGGAAATGTCTGTGAGAAACCAACGTTGTGCTTACCGTTTCCCCCCATCTTCTCCTTTACTTCAAGAATAGTTGGAGGAGAGAATGTATTTTTTGAAGCAACATACTGCTCACCTGCAGGTATTTCCATGGCTATTTTTGCTCCTTTTAGCTTGTAAATGTAGTATCCGCCGTAGTTGTATGCAACGTAAAAATTGCCGGCATACCATGTTAATCCGTTTCTTGTTCTTCCGTTTGCAGTGTATATTTCTCCCACCTTTACCAGGCTGTTTCCGTTATCTGCCGGCTTGAGAACTGCAATAACATGGTCGTTTCCGTCTCCAGTCTGTATGCTGCAGAAGAACAAACCATCTGTATACACTGCATCCTGTATTTTATTCTGAGGAGGGCTCGTTATCGTTGTTATGTAATTGCCGTTCAGATCATACACATATATCTTCAGGGTATCCCAGTTGCAGAGGTACATTCTGTTCAGATCTGGAGCAAGCATCACAGTGCCAATGTGATCATTCACCTCGCAAACTGTTCTATCCACCGTGAGATTTGCTGCCCATACGGAAATAATTTTTGATGGCGTGGATGGAGATGATGTTGCTTCAGCGACAGGAATGAAAAGTTTTCCATTGTAAATGTCGAAACCCCCTCCGTGAATGAGAGGAGGATCGCCCAGTTTTTCGGATGCAACTACATTGCCGTTTAAGTCTATTTTATAAAGAAATGCTCCGGAGTTGTCCCGGGTACTTACGTAATAATATGAGCCATCGAAAACAATTCCCTCAACCTCATCATCGCTTATTGCCGGAGTTAAGGAGGATACATCCGATGCTGTCATGGAAGCTCCAACGAAATCGAAATCCTTTGTATTCATGAATTTGTCTCCGGTGAATGCATCATAAACATCTAAAGGCCTGCTCAGCGTGTGTATGGCGAGCTCCTTATTGCTGTTGCCGGTTAAAATGTAAATTTTTGAATACGCATCAGTCAGCTTTATATCAAAGTAGGCATCTGTATCGTTGTAATCTATGAGGTTGAAAGGAAGCATTGTTGCTGCATCCGGATCATAGGATGTGGCAAATGCTATGTCATAGGGCCATTGCTGGCATTTGTTGTTCATGTATATGGTGTTTGTCGATGGATCATCTGTGCCTACGCCCTTGACGACGTGTATTCTCAGTATTTTGCCTGCTGCTGAATTGCTCAATGTAATTTCCTTGTAGTAGCTCCAGTCATTGCTGTAGGGAATTTTCGCAGAGGCTTTTTCAATTGCTGGAATTAAAGCCGTTAAAAGCATCGCTGCAATCAAAAGAGAGGATACTCTACCCCTAATCCTTTGCAAAAGGCTGGCTTTCTTCAACGCTATCACCAAAACATAGTATAAAAATTAATTATACTAAGTATTAAGAAACCCTAGATTTCGTAAAGTTTTTATATATTATGCAGAAAGGGTAAATAAAATTTGCAACATTTTCCTCAAGGGTAATAAAATAATCAGGCTCCATTTTTATTCTTTAATGCTTCCATTTCAATTCTTCTTCTGTTCAAATTTTACCAATTATTATGGATTCTTAATCTGGCCTAAGATTTTATATGCTCATCAAACCATCTGAAAATTTCAGGAAAAACAACACTCATTATTTTATTTTTCTCCTCGTTTCCTATTCTCCTATCCACCAATATGAAAATAAATGGAGTGGTGTTTAATTTGTCTTCCAATACC
>QMND01000190.1 GCA_003647605.1 Candidatus Shapirobacteria bacterium
CTCTTACAGAATTTAATTGATGGTGGGACAGGACTCAATGCTGAAACAGAGCAGGCGATATATGATCGTGCTACTGATCGGCAAATAGACGAGAACGAGAGAGCTTATCTTGAAGCCCAGGAATTTCATTCTTCAAGAGGATTCAGCTTACCTGAAGGTGTGCTGAATGCTACACTGATCGAAGTCAACGATAGGATCAACCAGAGAAACACAGATTTAAACAATGATATATTGGCTCAACAATCCAAATTGGCGCAGGATAATACACATTTCATTATTCAGCAGGCGATTATACTTGAAAAGAATTTGATGGATAATTCTAATATGGTTCATAACCGAGCCTTTGAGGCTGCTAAGGCTGTTGTAGAGATGGCAAACGAAGTCTATAGGATCAAGGTTGAGCAGTATAAAGCTCAGCTTGAAGGCTATAAAGTTCAGGCACAGGTTTATGAGACAATGATTAGAGCAGAATCTGCCAAGGCTGATTTTTATAAGGCTCAGATCGAGGGTATCAAAGCTGGTGTCGAAGTTAAAGGACTACTTATCCAAGCATACGGCGCACAAATCGAAGGAATCAAGTCCTTGATCCAGATGTACTCTGCTGAGATGGAGGCTGCCAAGATCCAGTCTGACATTGATAGAGTCAAGATTGAGATATATAAAACCCAGGCGCAGGTGTTTGGAATTAAGACCGACGCCATCACTTCTCAGTATAACGCGTACCAGGCACGGATCGCAGGGGAGTCAGAAAAAGTTAAGATGTACCTGGCTGAGACTCAGGCGTACGGTGCGCAGGTAGATGGTTTTTCAGCCGGTGCTGAAGTTGAGGCTACCAAGATGAAGGTGAAAGTTGAGAAGCATCGTGGGGATATTGAAGCTTTCAGGGCAGTGCTTGAACATTATAAAACTGAGTCTGTAAGATTAATATCACAAGCTGAAACTCAAGCTGCGATTGAAGGTGTGAAGATTGATAAGTATAAAGCTGATACTGGTAAGTACGAAGCAACTCTTGATGCTGCAGTTAAAAATTATCTTGGCAAGGTCGAGAAAGCTAAAGCTGAAGGTACTGTCCTTATTAAAGAACGTGAGGTAGCCATCCAGAAACTACTTGGTGAGAAGGGGCTTACATCTGACCAGATTATGGCTCAGTCCAAGATTGCTTCACAGATTGTTTCGGCGTCATTGACGAGCGTTTCCGCAAGCTCATCTATGGGTATTTCAATGAGTGACGGTCGTAGATCAAGTTCCTCAACAAGTCAGAATTACGGTGAGAACCTTAGTGAATCACATGGCTACTCACATGTGGGTTATTAAAATAAAGGAGTAAATGATATGGGTATGTGGGGCGCAGCTAAAAAGAAGAAAAAAAAGAATGTAGTTGATATAGTTACAAACGATGCTTCGAGTAAATTTAATAAGTCCATGGATAATAGCCTTAAAGATATACTTATGCCTGAGAAGGAGCCACTTATACCCAGCGGTGGTAGTGCATCAATGAAAATACCAAAAAGCCACATGGCTCCTGAAAATGAAGATGAGTTTGGGAGGGCTGTAAGGGAACGGCGTCAGCACCAACAAAACTTTCTGGATCGAGCCAATAGACCACAATTCTCTCCCAGGGGTGAGTTAGCCTCATCTTCGAGAGATCCAGTTTTAGGGATGGAGGACTATGGGCTGGCTGTTCGACGAGGTCTGATCAGTGAATTTAAAAGTGCTCAAGGTTCGGGCACCAAAGGTTTGGTCAGTAAAACTCAAAGAGGTTTACGGCATATGTCGCCTATAGGGAGAGATCGCAAAGCACCTACACGAGGCACTGGAAGGGCTATGGGACGTATAGGTAGAATTATGGGACGTATAGGTGGGATGAGAGTTCCAGGTAGTTCAATAAGATCACGGTGGTAATTAAATAAAAGGTGAATGATATGGCAGACGAGAAGAAAAAGAAAAAGAAAAAACGATCTCTTCAAGAATCAGTAACTAATCTCAAATCTGCGGAGAAGTTCGACAATTCTCAGGAGCGTATAAACCATCAAGGACAAAGTGTAGCTATAGCCGGTGATTCTCCAGATGAGATTAATCCTATGCAGGGGTTTAAGTATTATAATGCTGAGCAACCTGTTCCGAACAGTGAGGTAGTTGAGCGTCAGCCTGAACCTGAGCCAGTAACGATGAGGTCAGCCCCTACAGTGACTGCACAGCCACAGCTTGCACCTGTAACACCAATGCAAGAGGCTGCGGTTAAGGAGCAGCCATTTCAACATCAGGGTCTTGTGGATAATGTATTTGCAGCGCAGGATACGTATAATAAAAAGCTTAAACCCAAAGACTACGACAAGTGGTTAGGTGCACGGGATCTAACTGTAGAGGGTGAACGTATTGGTATGAGTAAACATAGTTTAGGTATGGCTCAGGATACTTCAGGTTATGACGACAGTCAGCCGTTCAGTTACGAGACAATTGGACATCATGGATTGATGCGCCAGAATGTGGGTTACGATGATCGTCCTGAGACAGAGTTTATACGCCCATGGGGAGGCGCAGGTTACAAACCTGCTGAAGAG
>QMND01000191.1 GCA_003647605.1 Candidatus Shapirobacteria bacterium
CACACAACCTTCCATGTTTTCAAAATATTATCCATCTTGTTGATAACCTTATCGAGATCATCAATAATTTTCTGGGTCTCGTTGATTTTTCTACCTATCTTATCCTTAGAAAGCTGCAGGAATTTTGCACGCTTCTCTATTGGTATATGAAGAGTAAAATTAGATATGCTTCTCAATGGTTTGCCTGTTCCAGGTATGATAGTAAAATAGGCTTGCCTTTTGGCAACAGTCTCCTTAAGAACAACCTCCCTGCCATCAATATAGTTCAAGCCTTTCTCAATGGTTTTGTAAGAAGTCTTGGCTCTCGAAGGCTTTTTCCCTGTATAAACCTTTGCTATCTTGACTTTGTCATCCTTTATGCTTATTATTTTCCAGTTGTACCAATAATTGCCTTCGTGCAACGCCTTATTTTTCGGTTGAAAGATGTAATCTCCAACCCGATACTTATTGGATGCAGAGGCTCCTACCGGCGCCGCTTCCTCATCTACTATGTAAAATCTCAGCGTTCCATCTGACAGCTCTCCGGCATATAATGGACCTTTGTTGGTAGTTATCTTCTCATCTATTTTGCTTCCTGTAAAAAAAGTTCTCAAGTACTCCGCTTCGCGCTGAGCATCAGCATTATTCTGTTTTGCATACAAATTGTCCCAAATTTTAAGAAGCTTATCCACAGTCAACACAACATTGAGTTTTACTTTCTGTCCTGCCGATTCGTCCATAGTATACAATTGTCCGCCCTCTCTGACAAGCGCTGTCCCTGCGCTCAGCCATTCCTCCTTAAATTTGGCATTTCCTCTTGAGTAGATATTATCAGGAGTTATCTCTAATTCTGACATTATCTCATCGATGCCTTTTTTAGGTTCACTCTGAGGCGTTTGCTCTGTTTCTATCACTGCATAGCTTTCTTCATCCGGTGACGGCCTTATAATCCTTAAAAGTTTGACATGAACCGCATCATTTCCTTCTTGCAGATCAACTGGCTTGTATACAGCCCCTTCTTGTATGTCTCTCTTAAGATCGCTGATAAGTTTTTTAGCTTCAGGTATAAACTCTCCTCTATTTCCTGAAATAGATCTCTCAAGATACTCCAAAGCCCTTGAACTGTCTCCAAGCTGCTCTTTGTATATCTTGCCTATCAAAAAGTTTGCCCTGTCCCTCAAAAGCACACCGGAATCATCTGCCTCATTTCCTGCTTCCTGCAAAACTTGCTTAAGCTCAAATATTGCTGTGCATGCCACTTCTTCCGGACTTCCCTTTCTAAGGTCCTTTTCAGAAAATAGCAGGTTAACCTTATCGCAGATATCTCCTTTCTCTTCAAGTACAGTTTTAGAAACGCCCTCTTCCCCCACAACACTGCCTAAGGAGTATTTCTTGACAAGATATGTTGCGAGATTGTACTCATCCTCGCCCCTTCTGAGATATTCTTTGCCTCTTATCAGTATAGAGTACTCTGTCTTATTCTCGCCAACCTTTTTAGGCTCATAAATCTTTTCCACAACAAAAGTTGAACCAGGATAAATCCTCATTCCTTCTGTTACAATCCTCCTTTCTGTTATCCCCCTTTGCGTCACCTCAATCTCCGCTTTTGGAACTGAAGAGTCAACTATATCATTAAGCCGGATCCTGAACCTGTTCTCCTTTAACAATCCTGCTTCGGAAAGCTTCACATCTGTTGTTATTTCCCCTTTAGAAAGCGAAAAGGATCTTATAGGCCTAGGTGTCCCTGTGTAAGGCCATATTAAATCATCGCCGCCATAAACAGTAAACTCCACCCGGGAAGGCCCTATTCTTTCAGCTCTAAGAAAACCCATACCGCTGAAGAAACTGTACTGATGACCCTCCATATGCAGATTTTCTCTCCATTTTTGTTCGTCTCTATCCTCAGGCACCACTATGTCCTGTTGAAGGAAGTAAGGAAACCGCTCAGCATTGGTAAACCAGACTTCTGCCTGCATATTAAGGTCTATCCTGTCAGGTATGTCTTCCTCCTTCTCAATTCTTTTAATAGTAAAAAGCACAGTTGCAAGATTATCAAGAGAGTACCCTGTCTTAGGCTTTATCGCCCTTGGGCTTCTCAACAGATATTTCTGAGACTCGGAATCTAAAGGAGTAACAATAACATTTCTTATTTCAGGTTGCGAGTAAAGAGGCTCAGCAGTCTCCCCAACACCTAAAAAACTCCCAAGAGTTGTCCCCTGCAAATAAGCATAAACATTTACATCATCATCTTCAATTACACTAGAAGGAAGAACTTCAGGCTCGTAGCTCTTTACAATTACAACAACAGACTCTCCGGTTTCCTCCTCATCGTATTCCTCGCTGCTGCTCTGAGCAAAAGCAAGAGGCGTAGTCAAAACTAACAGAATTATAAATATTGCAACTATCTTTCTCCTCATCAAGCTATCCCTCTTTTTTACTCAGGATGCCTTATGCACCCCCAGGAGTATAAAGGCTATTAATGTTCCCAGCTTTAAAAAATTTTGGGTTAAAGCATCAAAACCCTCAAAAACCTACAGAAGGATCTTTTATCCTGCGGTAAGAAGCATAAAC
>QMND01000192.1 GCA_003647605.1 Candidatus Shapirobacteria bacterium
ACGTTGTAAAAGGGATGGATGTTTCCTTTTCTGGAATAGCAACTGCAGCTATTAAGTTATTAAAAAAAGGTGTCCCAAAGGAGGATGTGGCCTATTCTTTGCAAGAGACTTGCTTCGCCATGCTTGTAGAAGTCACGGAAAGAGCTCTAGCTCATACAGGAAAGGAAGAGGTTTTATTGGTTGGAGGAGTGGCCGCAAACAAAAGATTGCAAGCTATGATGCAGATAATGTGCAAGGAAAGGGGAGCGAAATTTTATGTTGTTCCGAAGAAGTATTCTGGAGATAATGGCCTGATGATAGCTTGGACTGGTTTGTTAACTTATAAGTACTGCAAGCCTTTGCCAGAAGTGAAGGACAAAATATTACCAAAGTGGCGCATAGACCAAGTTCCTATATGTTGGACAAGCTCACATTAGCTCGCTCTCGCTGACTATCACGAAGTCCCCTATGGATTTCACCGCACTGAATGGAATTAGAACCCTTCCTTTTTCGTCTGTTTTTAGATTGAGCTCAGTTAAGTGCTTGGTTGGGTTTTCAACCACTAAGTTTAAGAGTTCCCCGCTCTCCGTTATGAAATCCACGTTATTAACTACTCCAAACTTTCTCCCAGTTTCCTCGCTAACTATCTCTTTTCCTATTACCTCGCTTGCCCTTACTCTCATTTCAGCCATTCAACCACCTTATAAAATTATGGTAATTCTTATTTTTAACCTTTCTCGCACAGTTTAGAATTGATGAGGTGTTTTATAGGGATAATGCTCCCAAGCGAATTGAAGGAAAGGCTTGAGAACTTCAAGGAAAAACTCAAGGGTTTACCCATGAAGTGTAAGTTTGTTGAGAGGGAGAATTTCCACATATGCCTTTCCTTTCTTGGAGAAAAAAGAGAAGAAGAAGTTAGGAGAATTTCAGACCACATGGATGAGATAGCGAGGAGTTTTGAACCGTTTGAAGTGAAAATAGAGGAGTTAAAGCTGATCCCAAACGAGAAGTTTATAAGAGTAATAGCCTTCGACGTTAAGGACAAGGAGAAAATGGTCAGGCTTCAGAGCGAGATAAGGAAAAGGATAGGAGGGGATTCCAAACCACCCCACGTTACTATCTGCAGAGTTAAACATATAGAGAATAAGCAAGCGTTCCTCGATGAAGTTAGTAAACTCGTGAATGAAGGAATTGGGAAGATGGAAGTTTCGAAAATACAATTAATAAAGAGCGAGCTAAGCAGAAGAGGCCCCGCTTACTCAATAATTCATGAGAGCTCGCTCAGCTCTTAGAGCGCTTGTACTCTTCAACCGGAATTCTATCCCTTAGGGCCTTGAATATCTCTTTCCTCGATAACTCCTCCACTTCCTTTCCTTCTGGCGCTTTAGCTATATAGTCAACATCTGATAACTGCAAAACCTCTTTAATTATGAGATCTCCAGCCCTGTCTCCATCAACGAAAAGGGTTGTGATTCTTTCCCTTGAGAGTTCTATTATCTCCTTTGGTATGGTAGTTCCTCCTATTGCAATAACATTTCTTATGCCACTTCTGAGCAAATTGAGAACGTCCGCCCTTCCTTCCACTAGTATCAATTCCTCGCAATTCGGGACGTCTGGACCGCATGGAAGCCCCTTGTATTCGCTTATCTGGGCAGTTCTTACCCCTTCCTTCACTTTCTCAGTTAAAGCACTAGTTGGTGGGATTTCCTCCTGAACTAGCCTTTGAAGTATGTCCTTTGCTCTCTTGAGCACGTATTTCCTCTTGTCCTCCCTCACATCCTTTACCGAAACGATCCTCACTTTCGAGCTACAAGGGCCAATTCTCTCTATAGTTTCAAAAGCCGCGGCTATAAGGGCTGTTTCTGAGCTGTCCAGACTTGAAGGAACATAAAACTTTCCTACAGTTTTCCCGTCCTCTGTATTAGTTAGTTCGACATCTATTCTTCCTATCCTTCCGCTTCTCTGCAACTCCCTTAAGTCCAGATCTTGACCTAGTAAGCCTTCAGTCTGGCCGAATATAGCCCCTATTACATCGGGCTTTTCTACTATTCCTTCGCATGAAAATTCTGCTTCTATTAAATATTTTATCGTGGATTGAGCAAGTTTCCCCATAGTAATCATCTCCTAATAATTTTATCAGGGAGAAAAGTTCTTCAACCTTGCAAACCTTGAAAAGCCTTTTAAACTTTCTCCTTAGATGGAAGTAATTCTTGATGCCTAATGAATTGAAAAGTTTTGCAAGCCTTGAAGCCTTCCTTCTCCCCTCATCATCGAAATCTGTTAATATGGCAGCTTCCTTGAACTCCTTAACCTCGTCCACTACTTCCTCTAGAGGTTTGCCCGCAATCTCTATCACGTTCTTAAAACCAAAATACTCGAGAACCGCTTTATCCTTTTTCCCCTCGACGACTACAACTAGGTCTGGAAGAGCTTCAGCCTCTCTTTTCATTGACCTTATCTGATCAGTGAGCATGAAGTTCAAGATATTCCCCACTAAATTATTACAGGAAAGCTTTTTAAATCTAATATTCGGCCTCGAGCTCGTCCCTGCAATCCTC
>QMND01000193.1 GCA_003647605.1 Candidatus Shapirobacteria bacterium
GGCAAAAATCCTTTTAAGTTAATTGACGATGCTTATAGACTGGAATGGAATATGGCTTGGGGTGGTGATGGCATGATAAGAATGGCTACGTATAATTATCTAAAGGACAAGGGTTTTAAACCTATTGATGCCGGGCAAATGACAGCTTACTTCCATGGTGATTATGCAATGATTACCCCTGCGGCAAGAAGGATTGCTAACCGAATATTTTTTACACCGTCTTTTAAATTGGCTATGGGACACTTACAGGCAAACATGATTAAGTCGTCAGTTCAAATAATGCGAGACGCTGCTAATTTAAAAAAACCCTCGGCAAAAACCAAAATGCTGGCTAAAGGGGCGCTTATTCTATATGCTTCCCAGCAAGCTAAAGACTATATGTTTAAGCAATGGGGGTTTAAAAAAGAGGCATCTGGGTTTAAATATTATAAAACGGTTGAAACTGATGAAGGCGAAAAAGAAATTGTAATTTACAACACAGACCCAGGAAATGTAATTTTAAGACAGGTTCACAGGTGGACAAAGTGGCAAGACGATCCTGATAGATTAGGTGCTATAATGAATAAAGCGCATTGGGATCTTCATCCATTAGGGAGTCTTGTGTACGAACTTGCCAAAAACACTGACGGCGAAAACCCAATATGGAATCCCTTTGATAAAACAGGTAAATGGAACGATGGCCATATTATAGCTAAAGATATTTTACACCACTCTATCCGGAAAATAGTGGCTATGGAACGCATGGTAGAAGATTATACAGCTACGAAAGGGCCTAAAGCATCTTATGAAGCTCTTAGAAACGATATGGGTAAGTTGCATACATATTTTATTTCAGCAACATCCTTAGCATATTTAAGGCAAACTAAAGACCAACGAAAGATGCGGCAATTAAAAAATTGGGAACGCCTTTATAAAAAATATTTCTTTATTGATCAGCCAAAAACAGATGAAGAATATCAAAGACGAATAGATACATTTTTCAGAGAAACAAACAATATTTTAAATGAGATGTTTGAACACGAGTGAAACTAACAACATGTCCGGCATGCAAAGGAAAGAAAATTGTTGATAAAACATCTGACGGCAAAGTGTGTTATTACGCCGATAGAACAACAATAATAAGATCGCCCTGCCATGTATGTAACGGCAATGGCGTTGTGACTCAAGAAAAATGGGAAAAGTGGAACGGAGAAAACAGATGAACGGTGTTACAAAGGAAACGTTTAGAGCTTATCCTGTTGAAAACAAACTGGATACTATTTTTGATTACATTGAAGCTATACACGGCACGCTGGACTGCCGGAAAGATAAATGTGATGAGCGCCATGAAACCTGTGACGAGCGCATTAAGAAAATAGAAAAAGCTCAAACAAAATGGAAATTGTACAGCACAACCACCGCTTTTTTAGGCGGGCTTATCGGCGGTGCTGGTGCTATCCTTGCTAAAGGTGCTTTCTGGAAATAACCGCTCCAAGACAACCAACAGACACCCACTTAAAAGGCTTTGGTTTGAGGAGCGGGTTTTCATCTTAACCCCCTAACGTGGAAATCGGTGGCGGCAGGACGTTACCCCTGCTTATCCAGTCGATTAAACGTCACCTTCCTGACTGAATCAGTCAGCGCCACCATTTCTAATAATCTAACGTTGAAATGCCTTGTCATTTTTCACTCACTATGTATTCTTTTTCTTCAAGCCAGCATTCAAATTCTTCAAGGACTCCTTCGATTCCATGATGCAATACCAATTCTTTTAAATCCAAAACTTCTTCATCCAACCACTTTTTAAATAATAATTCTCCCATTTCTTGCCTCCTCTGGAAATTATAACGATAAAGGCGGAGTTACATAATCTGGTGAGTCACAGGCAATCGGAGTGACTCGTTTTACCTTGTTAGTTTTTTTCTCTTCTTCGTATAATCGTGTTACAGTCACAACCCCATTATCTTTCTTGTCGACCCGTAATACTTGGCCAATCATATTAGGGAAACTACATCCAAGTTCACGGAAAAGCTGTTCAGAATATTTTGTCCCCTCTATTATTATCGTATCATCATCACATTGCTCTATTTTTAAAGCCATATAACCTCCATAGAAAGCTAACGTGCTTAATCAGCTGCCAGCGCAGTTGGCTGGTCGGCTGGATTTATTGGTTATCTGCTGTTCCCATAGCTTGCCGACGACCGCATTTCTGCAGAAATCTGCGAATTCTTTTTGTGCCATTTTTCTGCCAATAAATTTTTCGAGTTTTTCACTGTCAATTGATATTTCGCATTTCATTTGCATTTCCCCCAGATAATGATATAGTTAAGCAGTGCGGAGTTTTCGCCCGCACATGTCACAGTAATTAAAATTTCTGTTCTTTGCTATACTGCAATATTTACATCGGCTTTCCGCATCTGCTTTAACGGCTTGTTATGCGTCGTCCCATTCTTTTTTGATATACTTTGTGGATCTTTTAGCTGGTCTAAAAATGGTTTTTAAAGATAACTTGTGTGCAATTTTAGCCACAACTAACATTACAA
>QMND01000194.1 GCA_003647605.1 Candidatus Shapirobacteria bacterium
TCGTAGAGGAGATAAAGCAATATCCGGTCTTCTCTGCCCGTATTAAAGGGCTTGACTGGGAGAGTAGAAAAGACCTTCTTGAAAACTCCCCTATTAAATTCCGCGTTAGCTTCGACGAGTTCCGTGAAGATTCAATCTGGATTAGAGTTGAAGTCCTGGGTAAAACCTATCCGGTTAAAGATATTATCAAAAGTTACAAATTTTTCTGGACTGGGTCACACTGGGAGAAGTCTTACAATATTACAACCCTTGAAAAAATGCTTCCTGCTTTCGATGAAATAAAAGAACTTATTGAAAAAGTTTTGAAAGCACAGGAGGGATAAAAAATGAAAAGAGATAGAATCAAACAAATAAAAGAAGTACTGATAGACTATGCGCTCAACAATGATAAGCACAATCCTACAGAAATTCGTGAGTTCCTGAAAAGTCAAGACATAGACGAACTCTTTGAAGTAGTATGTCAGACCCTCGACAGTAACTTCCAACTCAGTTATGATGAACTGAAACAAGCAATCAAGGAGGTGTGAGACTATGAGACTAAAGGAATTTTTACAAAAGTATTCTGATATCCTCCCCTTCGTCAATCGCGAAGGGGAGCTGGATTTCTCGGATTACTGGGATGATGGCACTTACGAGAAACGAATTCACCAGCTCGAACAGGCAGATTGCCACGAAGTAGTAGAGTTCATGGAATGGCTTGGAACCGCTGAAGTTGAGGCGAAAGCTCATGTGGAAGGCAGTTTTCTCAAGTATCCCAGCAACAGTATTGTACGCTGGGAGGATTGCGGACCCTGTTGCAATATTTATGTAGGGGTTCGCAATATAGAAGTACCTGAAAACATTATCCAAAAAGTGAACTTTTTTATCAAAAATAAAAAGGAGGTGTAAGATGGAACTGAAGGGAATAATCAAAATCGGATATAGGGGCGATGCCCCCAGGCTCATCCAGTTCATCAATTGTCACCAGCTCCGAGCTGGGATAGTTCCCCCGGACGAAATTATCAGTCTGGAGGGAGTCTGGAAGCTCAGATTCAGGCTCCAGTCGACTTGTGGGGGTGGTGCGGACTGGAGGATTTACATTAACGGGAACGAAACCGCCCCAGGGGAGACCTACCCGAATTGCTGACATTCGGACGCTACAATCCCGCCCTCTATGCCCTCATAGAAAATCCTATGATTTTCTGGGGTCATAAGAGAATATGTTCCCACAATGTAGAAGGAGAAAAGAATATTATCGAGCAGACTTTCCTCCCAGGTTACAATCCCTTTACCCGTGAAATCATAGTTGCTGCTGATTCAATTTCTCCATTACCCCTGAGAGCCAAGCTTGTGCAGATTGCTTGTGACGAAGTTTCTCCTGCTTTCACACAGGGGAACCTGAACATCTACAAGCTGGAGTCCTTAGAAGATGAATTGAGACAGGAAGACAACTGTCATAATGTTGCCCGTGATAAAAAGAGTTTTCTAAATCACACGCTCTTGGGCGGGGATGTCCTACCCCATCTGAGATTTCGTCTCGGAAACATCCTCTACATGCCAGCAGTGGTACGGGACAGGGGGATAGTTGTATCTCCTGACCACGTGTGGGAACCTGCTTTTCTGCAGTCAGGAGCATACCTCTTTGCTCATCCCGAACCAGTTTCAGATTTAAAAATTGATTAAAAAGGAGGTATAAAAATGAAAGTCTGGAGTAGTTACAATCAGGTTGAAAGAGCAGTTGAAACTTTAAAGAAAACTAAAGAAAAGCTGGGATTTATCCCACCTGAATTGAAAAAAGCCACAATCTCTACGCTTCAGCACAGCTACAAGGGAGTAGTCCTGAGATTCTTTGAACTCTGTCCTCCGGAAATCGTAAAGGAACTCTATACCCCCACAAAAGTCAGAAGTATTTAAATCCAATTACACTCCAAACAGCCCCGTCCTTGTGGCGGGGCTTTTTCTTATGTTTGCCTTTTTGTCTACTCCAAAATACCCCCTTGACAAATCGATTGTTTTACTGTATATATTAAACATGCAGAAAAACAAATTAAAAGAAATTCGTTGTAAGCGTAAGCTAACCCTTAAAGATTTATCTCAAAAAACCAATCTATCCACTTCTTACCTATCCAGAATCGAAAACAACGAACGCGTTCCCCGTGTCTACAACGCAATCCGTATTGCTCACGCTTTAAATGTGGGCGTTGAAGATATTTTCTTTATTGATGATAAGCAAGAAAAAAAGAAATTTTTAAAAAGAATTAAATCTTTTTTCTCAAAACAGGAGGTGTAAAATGTCTACTGCAACAACCCTCAAAAAACCCTCAATCAAGAGGGTAATCCTGGACATCCTCTCCCACTACAAGGGGAGAGACATCGCACTTCGCCAGTTGAGGCGGCAAGTAGAAAACAGACTCGATAAATGGATAACAGAAGAAACAATCGCACGGAGAGTAAGAGAACTCAGACAGGAGGGATATATCCAATACAGACCGTTGAGAAAAGGCGTCTATATGATTGAGGAGGTGATGTCA
>QMND01000195.1 GCA_003647605.1 Candidatus Shapirobacteria bacterium
CAAATATGCAGTCTCAATAAAACATTTCCCTATTCTAAACTCGTTGGACTCTTACTACAAGCTCAGTAATTTGTTGTGGTATTCTTAAAATAATCAATGTGGCCCTTAGTGCTTGATCTTATTGATAATTAGATATTCAAGACCTTCACAAATACTTCACACTATAAAGAGCAAACAATAAATAATGCTGACAAAATCCGATTTCCTCCAATACCTTGTGTCACCCATGCATTTATGGGCAAAAAAACATAACGAGATCACAAAGTCCCTTTCAACTTTTGATATCCATATTATGAACCAGGGTTATGAAGTCGAGAATTTAGCAAAAGATTTTTTAGAAACTTACCGGATCAGAGCCAGCGAAAATGAAAGCTTGGTCTGGCAAAAGTCATTTTCAGATCAACACTACACTCTCCGATCAGACGCGTTGGTTTATAAGCCCAAATCAGATTCATACAATCTCTATGAAATTAAAAGCGGAACAAGTATCAAACGCGAGAATTATTATGATGTTGCCTACCAATATTTGATCATTTCTAAAAAACACAAAATTGATAGGTTGTTCTTACTTCACCTAAACAAGAACTATATTCGAAAAGGCAAATTGGATATTGAACAGCTCTTTGTCGCGGAAGATATCACAGAAAAAGTCCTGGAAAAAATCGAAGAAGTTGAAATTACTCGCTCTAAAGCATGGGAAACAGCCCGCTCCAAATCTCCAAAAGGGATAGAACATTGTTACAAACCAGGTGATTGCCCATGTCCTGGCTTGTGCCACCTGCATCTTCCGGATTTTTCGATTTATGACATCCCCAGAATAACAGAAAGAAAAAGGAGCTTCTGGCGATGGACATTCTGGACGCCAAAGATATCCCAAATACTTTCCCCCTTAATTCAAAACAACGCCTGATCTCAGGGTTAGCAAAATCAAAGCAGGAACATATTGACTATAAAGCCATTCAAAAAGAAATGGAGAGCTTCGTTTTCCCGCTGTACTTTCTGGATTACGAGACTTTTTTAAGTGCCATTCCGCTCTATGATGGCTACCACGCTCAACAGCAAATGGTCTTTCAATATTCCCTGCATAAAATGAGTTCGATTGAGGATGAATGTAAACATACGGAATATTTGTCAACTGAAAATGAAGAACCATCAAGGACCCTGACCAAAAAACTCTCTGATGAAATAGGAACTACTGGCACGGTGTTTGTGTGGTTCAAGCCCTTTGAAATGACAAGAAATAAAGAATTATCTGTCTTACACACTGATTACGCGGATTTTTTCATTGATCTAAACGACAGGATCTACGATTTAGGGGATTTCATTAATCATGGATATTATCTTCATCCTGATTTTAAAGGCAGTTGGTCAATTAAAAATGTCCTGCCAGTTATGGTTCCTGAATTAAGTTATCAGGATATGGAAATTGGAAAAGGCGATCAAGCAATGATAGCATGGCGGGATATGATCAATGGTGATCTGGACGAGAGTGAGAAAAAGAAAATTAAAGAAGCATTATTGAAATACTGCCAATTGGATACCTTAGGAATGGTACGCATATTCCAAAAGCTCTGGGGTATGTATCAAGACCATCAAAAGTTTTAGTCAAGCAAAGAATGGGACTGTGGTCAATCCTTCCATCTCTTGAATCGTACAGCACACTCTTACGAGGAGCACAAATTACAGCGCAGCAGTTATCCCTTACTTATGTGTGATTGCAAACCAGCAGATTGCAATCATGGCCCTGCAGCAATACCCATATCAATTGAAAATGAATTTTCTTTAATTTTCATATTTTTCTACCAAAATATGTATACTTAATTAATTATATTCTGAAAACATAAGGGAAGGCCGTTAACTCCCGCGTACAAAACAAATCAAGAAATAATAGGTTAACAACTCATCGCAGTACGCAAAACATAGTGGTAGACTTTTAGGGAAAAGGAGCTTGATATGGATAAGCATCGTCATTTAGATCGCAGAGATTTTCTCAAACTTGTGGGAGCAGGAGTTGGCGGCACCATTCTGGCCTGCCGAAAATCTAACAACCTGGTAACAAGCTCAGGGGATAAACTCTCTCCTGTGTCTGTCGCTGTCCAAACTGCGGGCACGTTCCCGGCAGGGACACTGGCCAATTTGATATTAGCCAATGGTAATGTACTGACCGTAGACCCGGGCAATACAGTCGTGCAGTCAGTGGCCATATCTGGGGATAAAATCCTGATGACCGGCACAACCGAAGAAATCCTAGCGCTGGCCGCACCGGATGCGCAAATCATTGATCTAGCGGGACGCACGGTGACCCCTGGCCTAATTGACTCACACCTGCACTTTCGCGGCTATGGACTGATGACATCTTACTATATGCCCTTCCTTCCACCAGACGTTATCGACATCCCCGGGATGCAGTATATGTTGGCAGATGTTATCAAAGGTTTGCAGCCCGGTGAGTGGATCAACGGTTATTACATGGGGCTGAAAGACAAACCTATCCCGACCAAGGAAGA